>NZ_JBAKFX010000009.1:0-102051 GCF_037577855.1 Dethiothermospora halolimnae
TATATAATATTATGAAATTTATAAATATATAAAATAATATAAAAATATGTTGACAACTGAAAATATTTGCAATATTATAAGGGTGCAATACTTAAAGTTAAAAGGGGGGCATCTAATGTTTAATAATGTTAAAGAAGTAAAAGAATTTTGTGATAAGGAAGATATAAAGATTATAGACTTTAAAGTAGTAGACTTAACTGGTAGATGGCATCATCTTTCTATTCCAGTAGAGAGATTTGATGAAGATCTTATGGAAAAGGGAATCGGATTTGATGGATCAAGCTATGGATTCTTAACTGTAGAAAAGTCAGATATGATATTTAAACCCGATATAAATACAGCATTTGTAGATCCATTTTGTGAAATAAAAACTTTAACTATGATTGCAGATATATATCAATTAGGAGATGAAACAAAGAGGTTTGAAGGGGATCCAAGATATATTGCCGAGAAAGCCCAACAATATTTAAGGGAAACAAAAATAGCAGATGAAAATATAATTGGACCGGAGTTTGAATTCAATGTATTTGACCATATTTCATACGTAAATAAAGGCCATCATCAGGAAGTGTTTATAGACACAGCCCAGGCCCATTGGAATATGGGAAGGAAAGAGGAACAAAACTTAGGCTATAAGGTACCGTTTCAAAAAGGATATCATGTGGACATACCAAATGATCTAACCAATGACTTTAGAAATAAAATAACTCTACAACTAGAGAAAATGGGGATAGAGGTAAAGTATCATCATCATGAAGTAGGGGGAGCAGGACAAATTGAGATTGAAGTTGAACGGGGTAAGTTATTAGATATGGCGGATAATACTTTAAAATTGAAGTATATTGTTAAAAATTTGGCAGTACAAGAGGGTAGAACAGTTACCTTTATGCCTAAGCCAATATATGGAGAAGCAGGAAATGGTATGCATGTACATATGCAGTTATTTAAAGACAATGAGCCAATTTTTTATGATGAAAATGGTTATTCCCAATTAAGTGATATTGCATTATATTATATAGGAGGCATATTAAAACATTCAGCTGCATTATTGGCATTTACTAATCCTAGTACTAATTCATATAAAAGACTTGTACCTGGATATGAAGCACCGGTTAGTATATGCTTTGCAACTGCAAATAGAAGTGCAGTTATAAGGA
Organism: Dethiothermospora halolimnae; assembly: GCF_037577855.1. NCBI lineage: Bacteria > Bacillati > Bacillota > Tissierellia > Tissierellales > Thermohalobacteraceae > Dethiothermospora > Dethiothermospora halolimnae. The sequence goes on from NZ_JBAKFX010000009.1 coordinate 1,158, forward strand.
TACCAGATTATGCTAGAAAACCTGAAGAGAAAAGATTTGAATTTAGACCTTCAGATGCTACAGCAAATCCTTATCTAGCCTATTCAGCGCTACTAATGGCAGGGATAGATGGTATCATTAATAAAATAGATCCAACTGAAGAGAAATTTGGGCCATATGATGTAAACATTTTCGAATTACCGGAAGATAAAAGAAAAGAAATTAAAAGCTTACCGAAGTCATTGGAAGAGGCAGCAGATGCTTTAGAAAAGGATTATGAATTTTTATTATCCGGAGGAGTATTCACTGAAGCATTAATTAAAGATCAGATTATGAGAATTAGAAAAGAAGCTAATAAAGTTAATACATTTCCAAATCCTAAGGAATTTGAATTATACTATGATTTATAAAAAGGTGGTTTTTGGTGCTTACTATAAAATGTGCAAGGTGCGGTAAAAAAGTATTTAAATATCTTAAGATAGGGCAAGGTAAGGTACTAAGATGTTACCGTTCAAGAATAAAAAAAGATTATAGCAAATCAAAGAATAATAAAATAAAGTGTTATAAATGTGATAACGTTATAGGCATTGACGAAGAAAATTATATTAAGATGAATCAGAAAGAGTTTACTTATACAGGAACTAAAATGAACAAATAAACCAAGGGTATGTTAACATACCCTTGGTTTATTTGTTGTCACTTATGGAACTTAATTTTTTATAAAAAATTAAGTTGTTATAATAAAAAATAAAGTATGATATGCTATAATAGGCAAGAAGATTTTACTATTAGAATAAAATACATATAGGAGAGATTAATATATGGAAAAGATAATTATATATACAGATGGAGCTTGTAGCGGTAATCAAAATGAAAAAAACAAAGGAGGATATGGTGCTGTATTAATATATAAAGAGCATAAAAAAGAAATCCATGGAGGGGAAGAAAACACTACTAATAATAGAATGGAACTAAAGGCATGTATAGAAGCCCTTAAGACATTGAAAAAAGTCAATATTCCCGTTGAAGTATATACAGATTCAGCATATCTATGTAATTGTATGAATCAAAAATGGTATTTAAAATGGCAAAAAAATGGCTGGAAAAATTCTAAAAAGAAACCTGTTGAGAATAAAGACTTATGGGAAGAATTATTATACGTAGTAGGAAAAATTAATGATATAACCTTTTTAAAAGTAAAAGGTCATGCTGGAATAGAATTAAATGAATTGGCGGACCAGTTGGCAAACAAAGGGGCCAGAGAAGTGTAACTCCCTATAACATTGTTGAATATATTATAGTAGCAAAAAATATATTTAATAATGTTATGGAGGGTTAAATAATGTATAGTTATTGTGATTACTATCCCTATGAAGATTATGCATCAATGGAAACAAAGTCCTATGTAAGGTTATTTCATGCATCTCCAGATGCACCGCCGGTGGATATATATATAAATAATAGATTAACAGCATCCAATCTAAAATTTAAAGATTTTACTGAATATTTACCATTGGAATCAGGATTATATAATGTTAAAGTATATCCTGCCGGCAAAAAAAATAATCCAGTTTTAGATAGAGATATACGTATTCCAGCTAGAGGAATATATACAGTTGCAGCTATCAATAGACTTAAAGATTTGGCTTTATATCCTATTTTAGATGAACCAAAACCTATACCAAGTGGAAAAGTATATGTTAGATTTGGACATTTATCTCCCAATGCACCAGCAGTTGATGTAAGGCTTCCAAATGGTCAAAATATTTTTAAGGATGTAAAATATAAAGAAGTGACTGATTATGTACCGGTTAATCCAGGAACATATACATTTGAAGTATATCCTACGGGAACTAATAAGAGGGTATTATATGTTCCTAATATAACCTTAAAGGGAGATAGATTCTACACAATATATGCTGTGGGGTTGGTTGGAGAAGAGCCACCACTACAAGTGGTAGTTCCCCTTGATGGGAATTCTTATATTAGGGTATAAAAAAATATATTCTTGTACAATAGACCTTCTAGAAGAAGGCTTAAGGGCTTCAATATATTGAAGCCCTACATATCAAAGAAGAATGGGTAAAGACGAAAGAAGAATTGTTGATATTTTTCTTTAGTTAAATTAAAATATATATAAAGTCTTAAATTTTTTGAGAAATGAGTGAAGTAGTTGTTTGGATATGTAAAACCATATAAGAGTGAACTAAAAGTTAGAGAGTATGATGTATTCAAAGGATATTATTGTGGGCTTTGTAAAAGCATAGGAAAAGAATTTAATCAATTAAATAGAATGGGACTAAACTATGACTTAACTTTCTTAGGTTTATTATTATCTTCATTGGATGAAAAGAAGGATATTGTAAAGGTACAGGGATGTATTGCTAATCCTTTAAAGAAAAAGCCAATAATAGACTCTAATATGTATCTTGAGTATACCTCTAATATTAGTATAATGTTAGTATATTTTAAGTTATTAGATGACTGGAAAGATGAAAAATCTATAAAAGCATTGGTTGGAATAATTCCTTTTTTAACATCTATTAGAAAAGCCAAGAAGGCATATAAAAATAAATATTGTCATATAAAAAAACAGTTAGATCATCTTTCAGAGCTTGAAAATAATAAGTGCGATATTATAGATAAAAGTGCAGATGCCTTTGGGAAACTGATGGAAGAGCTTTGGAATCCACCATTCATTGAAGATAATAAGAAAAAAAGAATATTAAAGTGGTTAGGATATAACCTTGGTAGATGGATATATATAATTGATGCATATAATGATATAGAGAGGGATTTGGAAAAATCTAACTATAATCCAGTAATATTACAATATAAGTATAAGGAAGAAGAAAGTATTGAAAATTTTAAAAATAGGATAAAAGATAACATTGGATTTTCACTTACTTTAACCTTAGATAATATTGCTAAGAGTTTTGAATTATTAGATATAAAATATAATAGAAGTCTTCTAGAAAATATTATATATATGGGTACAAGACATAAAATGGAACAGATTATTTATAAGGAGGAACGTGGACATGGAAAATCCATACAAAGTATTAGGCGTTAGAGAAGGAGCCAGTGAAGAGGAGATAAAGAGAGCATATAAACAATTAGTAAAAAAATATCATCCCGACCAGTATTCCAATAATCCCCTTTCGGATCTAGCTGAGGAAAAGTTAAAAGAAATAAATGAAGCATATCATATTTTAATTAAAGGTAAAGGGAAAAGTAACTATAATAACCAAAGGAGTACTAGAACTAATAACAGTCATAGCAGTAGTGGGAATAATCTTGCTGAAGTAAGAATATTAATAGATAGAGGAAATATTATGAAAGCAGACCAGCTACTTGAAGCTATTAGTAATAGGAATGGGGAGTGGCATTTCTTAAAGGGTGTTATATTTTTAAGAAGGGGATGGCATGACCAAGCTTATCAATATATAAAAAGGGCTGTGCAAATAGATCCGGCAAATACTGAGTATAGAACTGCTCTTAATAATATGACCCATAGAAATAATACATATAGAAGTTTTGGAAATCAGGGAGGATATAGAAGAGGCCCGTCGGCATGTCAAATGTGTGAGTGCTTAATTTGTTCAGATTGCTGCTGTGAATGTATGGGCGGGGATCTAATCGAATGTTGTTAGCGGGAGGAGCTAATAGTGGATTATAGAGGAAGGGGAAGTTTAGCTAGGAAAATAGCATTTGGCGGTATTATAACTTTACTTACAGTTATATCTTTATATTTAGCATCTTTTTTACCCACCAATAGAATATTTTTCTTTGGTTTAAGTTCGGTATTCTTAGCGGCTATGGTGATAGAGTTTAGTATAAAAGATGCTATTTTAACATATATAGCTATTTCTATATTAGGTTTTATAGTTATTCCCAATAAGTTGATGCTTATACCATATGTATTGTTTTTCGGATATTATGGGATACTAAAATATTTTATTGAGAAACTAAATATTTTAATTATAGAATGGATATTAAAACTTTTATCCTTTAATATAGCAACATATTTAATATATGTCCTAGCAAAGGAACTTCTTATGATAGATATTATAAACAGATTACCTATTGGTATTTTAATATTAGGAATTGAAATTATTTTTATATTATATGACTATGGCTATAGTGTTGGAATATGGTATTATAAGAACAAACTAAGGAATATTAAATAATTATTGTTATTGAAAAGTCTTTATGATATACTACCTAAGTACAATTAAATAAGACAGTTCGAAACCATCCTGTCTAAAAATAAAACTAGGGCCAGCTACCTTTATTACATTAAGGTGGCTAATAATACTGGGCTCTTATGCCCTTTTTTTATTGCAAAAAATAGACTATAAATATATTGTATTAGTTTTTGGTGGTCACTGGGGATTATAATCTTCAAACTAACTTGAAAGGAATGAAAATTATGAATACAAATAAAATAGGAATCACAACCACCGTTCCAATAGAAATTCTTATAGCAGCAGGATATGAAACCATTGATTTAAATAATGTGTTCATTACATCGGATAAATATGAAAAGTACATAGATATAGCTGAAAGAGAAGGATTCCCAAAAAGTTTGTGTGCATGGATAAAAGGAATATATGGAGCATGTATATATAATGATATAAAAGAAGTTGTGGGAGTTAAAGAAGGAGACTGTTCTAATACAGAAGGGCTAATAGAGGTGCTTAAATTAAAGGGAATAAAGGTGCATCCCTTTTTATATCCAAATATCCATAAGCTTCAAGATGTAAAATACTCTATAGATAATTTTATGAATAGATTTGATGTGGATTTAGAAGAGGTAGAGAAAACAAGATTAAGGCTTAATAAGGTTAGGAAACTGGCAAGGGAGATAGATCGGTTGACTTATATTGATAATAAGGTGAGGGGTTTTGAAAATCATCTATATCAAATAAGTCTAAGTGACTTTAATGGTAATGTGGATAAATTTGAAGCGGAATTAAAAGATAAGATAAAAGAATTTAAAGGTAGAGGTACTAAAGATATAAAATTAAGATTAGGATATATAGGGGTACCTCCAATGACAGGGGATTTATATGAATATGTGGAGGGATTTAATGCACATATAATCTATAATGAAGTACAGAGGGAATTCGCATTTCCAAGATATGATCAGTGCAAGAATATTTATGAACAATACTATGACTATACTTATCCCTATGATATACATTTTAGACTTGAAGATATAAAAAAGCAGATAGATGAAAGAAAGTTAGACGGACTAATACATTACACCCAGGCTTTTTGTCATAGGGCTATAGATGATATAGTTATAAAAAATAAAATAGATATGCCAATTTTAAATATAGAAGGGGATAAATTAAATACATTAGATGCAAGAACTAAACTTAGAATCGAAGCTTTTTTAGATATGCTTATAGATAGAAAGGAAATGTCAAAATGAGAATATTAGGAATTGATTTAGGCAGTAGAGAAGTTAAAATAGCTATAATGGAAAATAACAAATTAGTATATAGTAAAAAGGTTAGTACTATGGCCTTTTATAGAGATTATTGTAATTTCGATGGAAAAATAGTTGTGGATTTAAATAAATTAAACATAAAGAATATAGATAAATTTATATCTACAGGCTATGGTAGAAATAATACTGATTTAAGAAAGTTTAGAGTAATAAATGAGCTTAAGGCCCATGTATATGGTGCTTTTTATCAAACAGATTTAGAAGACTTTACATTATTGGATGTGGGTGGGCAAGATGTTAAAGTTGTAAAAGTAGAGAAGGGTATAATTACAGACTTAGAGTTAAATGACAAGTGTGCTGCATCATGTGGAAGATACTTAGAGAATATGGCAAATGTTTTAGAAATAGATTTAGATGAAATGTTTAACTACTATGGGGATCCTATAGAATTAAACTCAACATGTGCTGTTTTTTCTGAATCGGAATTAATAGGCAAAATTGCAGAGGGAATCGTTATAGAAAGATTATGTTCAGGAGTTAACTATTCATTATATAAAAGGTTACGACCTCTTTTAACTAAGTTTAAGAATAAAAAGATAGTACTATCTGGAGGAGTTGCAAGAAATAGAGCAATAAAAAGGTATTTACAAGATGATTATGATGAAGTTATACTACTTAACAAACCTCAACTTAATGGAGCTATAGGTTGTTGTTATTATGGAAGCAAAATTTAAATTATAGAGGAGGAATTTATATGGAGAAAGGTTTCACTAGGGAAAACAAAGTATTTTTATTGTTAAGTTGTTTATTTGTTACACTTTTAGTAGTGAGTAATATTATAGCAAGTAAAATAATGATAATAGGTGGTTTAATGGGACCAGCGGCAGTGTTGTGTTATGCCTTTACATTCGCTATTTCAGATACTATGGCGGAGGTATGGGGAAAAGAAAAAACCACATATATTGTAAGACTAGGTTTTTTAGCAAGTATAGTTGCAGCTATATTGATTAAAGTTGCCATAGCTATGCCTGCTTCTCCATTTTGGAAAAATCAAAGTGAATATAGCTTGATACTAGGTAGTAATATAAGGATGGTTATAGCCAGTATGCTTGCATATTTAGCGAGTCAACATCATGATATTTGGGCATTTCATTTCTGGAAAGGAAAAACAAAGGGAAAATATCTATGGATAAGGAATAATATGTCCACATTGATATCCCAAATTATAGATACAGTTATATTTATATTAGTGGCATTTTATGGATTAGGTATGCCCCTTTTAACGATGATAAGGGATCAATATATATTAAAGATTATAATTGCGATAGGTGATACTCCATTGGTATATTTATTTGTTTATATGGTTAGAAGGTATATTGGAGATGAAAGAAGGGAAAAAGTAATAGAAGCATAGTAAAGACGACTCATAAGTCGTCTTTTTCTTGATATTAATGTTAAAATGATCTAGAATATAAATACAAACCTATGTTCCCTTATACTGGGAGATGGAAAAGACAGGAGGAGAAAAAATATGTACATAAGAAAAAAAGCAGGATTAAGTTTAGTGTTTATATTCATTTTAAGTTTATTTTTAGTGGCTGGATGTGATGGTGTTATAAGTGAACAGGATGTGGTAGGTGAAAGTTTACCTAAGGAAAACTTTGATTTAGATAGTATTGATGGAAAATTAGCGGTACACTTCATCGATGTTGGACAAGCTGATAGTATACTTGTACAATTGCCCAATGGTGAAAATTCTCTAATAGATGGGGGAAATAGGGGGGATGGGGATCTTATTATAGATTATATAAAAAATCTTAATATAAGAAAAATAGATTATCTTATTGGAACCCATCCCCATGAGGATCATATAGGGGGATTACCGAATATTGTTAAAAACTTTGAAATAGGAAAGATATATTTACCCAAGAAATCTGCAAATACAAAAATATATAAATCATTATTAACTGAAATAAAAAAGAAAGGATTAAAGGTTACAACTGGAAAAGGGGGAATAGATATATTAAAGAGAGAAAATTTAGTTTATAGTATATTAGCCCCTAATTCAAAGGAATATGATGAAACAAATGAATATTCTATTGTAAACAAACTAACTTATAAAAATAATAGCTTTATATTTACAGGAGATGCTGAAAAGGAATCTGAAAATGAAATGTTAAAATTAGGATATGACTTAAAATCAGATGTATTAAAGGTAGGTCATCATGGGGGAAAAACTTCGACGAATAAAGAATTTCTAAAGAAGGTAGATCCTAAATATGCTATTATCTCCTCGGAAAAGGATAATAGTTATGGTCATCCCCATAAAGAAGTATTAAATAGACTTAATAACAGAAATATAAAGCTATATAGAACGGATAAAATGGGGACAATAGTAGTTACTTCAGATGGGAATAATTTGGAATTTAATAAAGCACCAGAAACTAATAAAGAAACTAAAAAAGCAGATAGTATTAATATTAAAGGAAATACGAAAGAAACTAAAAAATATATAGGTAATAAAAATTCAAAAGTATATCATTCACCAAGTTGTGGAAGTCTTCCTAATAAAGAGAATCAAATATTATTAAAGTCAGAGCAGGAAGCTAAGGAACAAGGATTTAGACCCCATAAAATCTGTGTAGAATAGGAGGAAAGCTTATGAAGGGTATTGTGGATAGGTTTGAAGGAAAATATGCTGTAGTTGAGTTAGATAGTAATATTATGAAGAACATACCTATAGAAAAGTTACCCAATGGAATAAGGGAGGGAGATGTAATAAGTATAGGAGAAAAAGACATAGTTATCGATAAAAAAGAGACTAAAAAAAGGAAGGAAGATATAGAAAAATTAATGAATGAAGTCTTTGAAGAATAATGAACAAATGATAACGCATATCATTTACAAACGCATATCAATATGCTATAATAATAACTGGCATATTCTTAGAATATAATACCGCGGCAAAATATATATTCTAAATGCGGAGGAATGAAAATGGCAAAAATAATGGAACCTAGATTTAAACTATCTAGAAGGTTAGGTGTAAATATATATGGACATCCTAAAGCTATGAAAAGAGCTAAACCGGGGATGTCAAGGAGAGACAGGAAACTATCTGATTATGGATTACAGCTTTTGGAGAAACAAAAGTTAAAAGCATATTATGGAGTCTTAGAAAAGCAAATGAGAAAATATGTGGATAAAGCTAAGAAATCTTCACAGATAGCAGGTGAGACTTTAGTTGAAAAATTAGAGTGTAGACTTGATAATATGACATATAGAATGGGCTTTGCCTCATCAATAAGGCAGGCGAGACAAATGGTAAACCATGGTCATATATATGTAAACGAAAAAAAGGTAGACAGACCTTCATATGAAATAAAAGTAGGAGATAAAGTTAGCCTTAGGGAAAAATCAAGGAAAGTAGATATGTTTAATGAAAACTTTACTGAAGGTAGTAAATTTAGTCTTTCCTATATTTCTAAGGATATAGATAATTATAAGGCAGAATTAGTAAAAATGCCTAAAAGAGAAGAAATACCAGTGGAAGTTAATGAGAATTTAATAATAGAATACTATTCAAGAAAATAAACCTATTCAAAAGAATAGGTTTATTTTTTTCTTATTTTGATCATATTTTTTACTTTAGTTACACCTTCAACATCCATTGCTATTTCCTTGGCAAACTCTGCTTCGGCTTTGTTGTCTACATATCCAATCAGGGTGGCTACACCGTTTTTAACATCGCAGCCTATGTCTTTGTTCTCAATTTTTCCGTGGATATTATTGTTTATAGTTACGTCATCAAAGACATTAGCAGTATCTACCTTTATGTTATTTACCACATCTTTTATGCCACGACATCGGGAGGCTAAGTCCATAGCTATATGGGAGTCCTTTAATTTATCAACATGACCAACTAAGTTAGCTACACCATTATTTACTTTTACCCCTACTGCATTTACATTACCTTTAAATTCAGAGGTAAATAGTCTTTCTCTAACTTCTTTTTCCATATGTTTATCTGTTATATTACTATCTACACCAATAGTAATAGAATTTTCAATTTTTTTTATACCATCCATATCTTTAGCAATTTTTTCAGCATATTTCTTTTCTGCTAGGACATCCACAAAACCCGATAATTGAGCTACTCCATCCCTACATGTAACATTTATATCCATTGCTGAAGCTTGCATTTTTTCTTCCAGTTGATCTTTAATATAATCTACTAGTAATTCATCATTTGTTAAATGTTTATTTTTATTTTTTATATCCATGAAATTCTCCTTTCTAGTAGTACAAATAATTGTAGTATTATTTTTATAATATTCTTTAATAGTTTTTGCTATGATAACAAATATTATAATTAATAAATGAAATCCTATATTTACAATGGATATTTTTTTACTATTGAAACAAAATATTTATTGTATGAAAAAAATATATCATTTTATGAAATTTTAAAGTGAAAGGAGAGGATTCAATTGTTAACAGCAGAAGTGGCAGTTTATCCGTTAAAGACTTCTAAAGCTACAAATGTTATAAGTAATTCTATAAATACTTTGCAAGGGAATAATGTACAATATAGTGTAAATTCCATGAATACAGAGATTAAAGGTAATAAAGCAGAAATATTTAGTAGTTTAGAAGCTATGTTTACTGAAGCAGAAAATTCCGGTGGAGAGATAAGTATGGTGGTAACTATATCAAATGCATCTAAGTAAAAAAAATTAAGTATTACTAAAAAAAGAGCGCCTATTATAGGCGCTTTAGTTATTATATTAATAAAAATTAAATATTTCTAAAAATTTTCTATTGCTAATAGTGATATTTTTCTAGTATAATGGTGATAGCAAATTTTATGATTGAAATCAATAAGAAGAAGAGGTGAATTTTATGCAAAAATCCGTTGGAGTTAAGAGAAAAAGGAAAACGATTCCACACTTGGACACTATAGCTTTTATTACTATTTTAGTTCTTTTCTTTGGCTATGTAGGTTCACAAATGGGAGTGGCAAATATGTTTTCTACTATTATGCAAACCTCCTACAAACTTTTATTAGATACTGTGTTTCTAATAATGGCAGTTGCTGTTCTGGCAGGAGCCTTTGGAAAATTAGCTATGGAATTTGGACTGGTTAATTTATTAAATAAGGTGTTTGCTCCACTTATGAAACCCATATTTAATATGCCAGGGGTAGCTTTTTTGGGAATTATAACTACTTACTTATCCGATAACCCAGCTATTATATCACTGGCTAGAGATGATGATTATATTAGTTACTTTAAAAGGCATGAGGTTCCCTGTCTTTGTAACTTAGGAACTGCTTTTGGTATGGGGCTTGTTGTGACAACATTTATGATGGCTCAAGGTTATTTAAAAGAAGCTTTAATAGGTAATGTAGGTGCCTTTATTGGTTGTATAGTTAGTGTAAGATTGATGGCTCGTAGTACTAAAAAAAGTCTTGGAGTCGAAGTAGTAAAGGAAAAAACCGATTTATCGAGGGATGAATTGGCGGACAACTTAATTGAAACAAATGAAGGTAGTTTCTTTGAAAGATTTTTATCTGCTTTTTTAGAAGGTGGAAAACTAGGAGTCGACATAGGACTAAGTATAATACCGGGAGTATTAATAATTTGTACTGTGATAATGATACTTACATTTGCGCCGCCAACAGGAGGTTTTTCAGGGGAAGCATATGAAGGTGTGGCTCTTTTACCTAAAATAGGAGAGCTATTATCACCTATACTACAACCATTATTTGGATTTGAAAATCCTGAAGCCATAGCTTTTCCAATTACTGCATTAGGAGCAGTTGGAGCTGCATTGAGTTTAGTAGAAAAGTTTTTAGAAACAGGAATTATAGGTGGGAATGAGATTGCGGTATTTACTGCCATGGGAATGTGTTGGAGTGGATTTTTAAGTACCCATGTTGCAATGCTAGATTCATTGGGACATAGAAAATTAATATCTAAGGCCATAAGAAGTCATATCGTGGGAGGATTAGTTGCTGGAATATCAGCCCACTTTATAGTGGTATTTTCAAACTTTATAATGGGATTCTTTTAAAAACTTCAGGATTTATCCTGAAGTTTTTTTAAAAAGAAATATAGTTTTTGCACCTTGGGTCCTGGGCAGAACAAAGAAGGGACAAAGGCGCCTTTGTTCTTTGAACATAGTAATAAAAAATGGTAAACTATATATTAAATAGTGCATAATTAAAGAAGGGAGTATAGACAAAATGATAAAAGACTCTAAAAAGTATGTTTATATTTTATTAGGCATAGGAATTGGTTTAATAATAGGAGGTTCAGTAGCTTTATTAAGTCCTAAAGTAAAATATAAATATAAAGAATACACAGATGAGGAAATCTTAAAAAGGGCTACTGAAATAAAGTTAGATAAAATAAAAAACAAAGATACAGATAGTAGCAAAAAGAAAGATAATAAAGTTAAAGATAATATTGTAAAAGATGAAGAAGACAATAAAGAAAATAAAATGATTAAGTTTATAATAGAAGAGGGAGAGAAAAGTCAGGATATAATAAATAATTTATATAATAAAGAAATTATAGATGACAAAGAACAATTTAGGGATATAATGATAAAAGAAAATGCCGAAAAGTCTTTTATATATGGTATATATAATATAGAAGAGGGCTTAAGCAATGAAGAAGTACTTAAAATATTGACCAATAAAAAAAAGAACTAATCTTAAAAAAAGATTAGTTCTTTTTTTATTGGTTTTATACAAAAAATTATATAATCCTACTTTTAGTTTTTGGCATTTGACAAAAACTAAAAGTAGGATTATAATGAAAATAGCATATGCCATAAATATACTAAGGAGGTGTAACATATGAAGATATGTTTTAGCAGTACCGGAGCTAGTTTAGATAGTACATTAGACAATAGGTTTGGGAGGTGTAGATATTTTGTATTGTTTGATAGTGACTCAAGAGAAGTAACCGCTATTGAAAATAAAGGAGTAAATAGTCCCCATGGAGCCGGGGTGGCAGCTGCAACCCAGATATCCAATGAAAATGTAGATGTCATTGTAACATGTAATATGGGACCAAATGCCATGGATATAATTAATACTTCAGGATCAAAAATATATGAAGGGAAATTAGATACTCTAGAAAATAATTTTAAATTATTAGAGAGTAAAGATTTAGAAGAGTTAAAAAGACCTGGAGCTAAGCATTTTGGACTAAGAAATAGGGGTAGATAGTATGAATATAGCAGTTTTGAGTGGTAAAGGAGGAACTGGAAAGACAACTCTTTCCACAAATTTAGCCTATTATATTAGTAAAAAAGGTTATAATACCCAGTATTTAGATTTTGATGTGGAAGAGCCTAACGGATTTATTTTTTTAAAGCCTAGTATTATTGATATAAAAAAAGTTGAAGTTAAAGTCCCTGATATTAACAAAGAGTTATGCACTGGATGTGGTTTATGCTCAGAGAAATGTAATTTTAATGCATTGGCTTTAGTTAATAAGCAAATAATGTTTTTCGAACAAATTTGTCACAGCTGTGGTTTATGTAATATAGTATGTCCAAATGAAGCTATAGCAGAAGTAAACAGGAAAATAGGCATTATAGAGAGGGGAGAAAGGGATAATCTAATATGTACTAGAGGAGTATTAGATATAGGAGAACCTATGGGAATACCAATACTTAGAGATATGATTAAATATTTAAGAAATGATTTAGTAAATGTAATAGATGCTCCTCCAGGAAGCTCATGTAGTGTAATAAATTCTATAGAAGAAGCTGACTATTGTGTTTTAGTAACAGAGCCTACGAAGTTTGGATTAAGTGATTTAAAAATAGCATATAAAGTAGTTGAAAGGTTAGGCCTTAAGGGTGGAGTTGTAATAAACAGATCCGATGGGGAAGATACAATTATAAAAAATTATTGTAACATGGAAGGCATCCCTATAATTGAATCAATTCCTTATGATAAAGATATAGCTATCGCCTATTCTAAGGGGGATCTTATGACCAGTAATAAAAAGTTTCAAAATATATTAGAAACCATTATTTCTAAAATAATGGAGGTTGAATAAATGAAAGAGATTGTTGTAATAAGTGGAAAGGGAGGAACAGGAAAAACTACTGTGGCATCCTCCTTTGCATATCTAAGCGATAATAGAAATGTAGCTGATTGTGATGTTGAGACTCCAAATTTAAATTTAATATTGGATAATAAAGTTATATCACAAAAGGCATATGTTGGAGGAAGTGTGGCATATATAGATAAAGATAAATGTATTCAATGTAGTAAATGTATAGAAACTTGTAGATTTGAAGCTATAAATGATAAATTTCAAGTTGATGATATGAGATGTGAGGGATGTGGTACTTGCAAAGAAATATGTAAAGTGAATGCAATAGATATGCTAGAAGTTGATACAGGAAAAATATTGACAAGTGATATAAAAGGCGGCAAGTTTGTTTATGGAAATTTAAAAGTGGGAGCAGATGGTGCAGGAAAGGTTGTATCTGAAGTTAGACAAGAAATAGGAAAATACAATGATAATGCCCAATATACTATAATAGATGGATCGCCGGGGATAGGTTGCGTAGTGATAGCTTCTATTACAGGGTGCGATGCTGCTGTTATAGTAACAGAACCTACTCAATCAGGTATAGATGACTTAAAAAGAGTATTATCATTAACAGAATTTTTTAATTTACAGTCCTATATTGTCATTAATAAATCAGATATAAACAAAGAAAAAGCAGATGAAATCAAAATGTTTGGAAAGGAAAATGATGTGGAGATAATTGGAGAGGTTCCCTTTGATAAGTATGTAAATAGGGCGATGAAAGAAAGTATACCAATTATTCATTATAGTGAGAGTGTAGCAGCCAAATCCATAAGGAGAAGCTGGGAAGTACTTAAAAATAAATTAGGGAGGTAGTTTTTATGAAAATAGCTTTAGCAAAAGAAGGTCAATTAGTATCACAGCATTTTGGACATTGCGAAGGATTTGAAGTTATTAATATAGAGGATAATGATATTAAAGGAAGAGAGTTTATACCTAATCCAGGACATAGACCAGGGTTTTTACCAAAGTTTTTAAGTGAAAAAGGAATAGATACAATAATATCAGGTGGGATGGGACAAATGGCTCAAGCTTTGTTTGAGGAAAATAATATAGAAGTAATTACAGGGGCATCAGGAAATATAGATGATAATATTAATAAATTTATTAATAACAAATTAGAATCTACAGATGAAGTTTGTAATAAACATGAGCATCATGATGAATGTGGTGAACACTAGGAGTTAACTAATTTAGGATGATATTAGATACTTAATAATCAAGTAGAAGTATGTTTTGAAATCCCATAGTTTGTACAGAGTGCAGATGAGGGGTCTTGATATATTAGAAAGTTTATTATTTTAGAAGCTCGTCATATATGACGGGCTTTCTTAAATAGTAATAATATATTTAAGGAGGGTTTTGGTGACAAATAAAGAAGTAGAATATATAAATAAACTTTTATTAAATAATGGGTATAAATTAACTTATCAAAGAAGACTATTAGTAGAGATCTTTCTAAAAAATCCAAGTAAACATTTTAATCCAATGGAAGTATACGATTATGTAAAAAGGAAAGATAATTCAATAGGCTTAGCCACAATATATAGAAACCTTAAAATATTAGAAAAAAATGATATAATAGAAGAGATAATATATAAAGATAAGTCCTTGTATGAATTAAAAATATTTGGGAAGAAATCTATTCACTTACACATACTATGTTCTAAATGTAATAGAATGATAAACTATGTAGATAAGAATATATCTAAGGAATTAATAAATGTAAATAATATAATTAAAGAAAAATATGATTTTGATGTATGGAATACTGATTTTATTTTAAAAGGAATTTGTAATGAGTGTTTGGAGAATAAAAAGGGAGGTAGAAAATTTGCCGAGACCTAGGAAATGTAGAAAAGTTGCTTTTATACCAGAAGAAAAATATTTTGTACCCCATGGAAAAAGTGATAATGATGAAATAATAATAAAAATTGAAGAAGTTGAAGCTATGAGATTAAAGGATATTGAAAAATTATCTCAAGAGGAATGTGCCGCTAGGATGGAAGTTTCAAGACAAACTTTTCAGAATATAATTAATTCAGCAAGAGAGAAAGTAGCAAAGGCGTTAGTTGAAGGGAAATCAATAAGAATAAAAGGTGGAAACTTCTCCTTTAAACAGGGGATGGGAAGATGTAAAAAATGTAGAAAGAGATTTAATAATGGATTTTCTGTAGATAAGGAATGTCCAAAATGTAAAATTAAAGAGTGACAAGAAATATGGTTCTATTTAATTTTATAGTTTAGTACCTAAGTATGTAAAATATAAAAGAGGGGGATTTAAAGTGAATAAAACAATGGAAGTCATTGAAAACCGTGTATCTTTAAGAAAATATGATAAAAAGGATATTTCAAATGAGGATTTAGATAAAATAATAAAAGCTGCAATGAGGGCACCAACCGCTGGAAATATGATGCTTTATAGTATCTTAAAGATTAAAGATCAAAAGAAAAAAGATAAACTTATTGAAACATGTGATAACCAGCCATTTATAGGAGAGGCTCCAGTGGTATTGATTTTTTTAGCTGATATGCAAAGATGGTTTGACTATTATGACTATTGTGGTGTTAAGGACTATTGCGAAAAAAATAGTTTAGAATACAACGGGCCGGAGGAAGGGGATTTATTATTAGCAACGACTGATGCAATAATAGCTGCTCAAAATGCCGTTATAGCAGCAGAATCCCTTAATATCGGTTCCTGTTATATTGGAGATATTATGGAAAATTATGAAGTACATAGGGAAATGTTTAATTTGCCGGACTTTGTTTTTCCGGTGGGAATGCTTTGTTTGGGATATTATCCCAAAGAAGTAAAGCGAATACCGAAACCAAGGTTTAATAAGGAATATATTGTGTTTGATGAGGAATATAAAAGATTATCAAATAAAGATTTTAATGATATGTTTAAAAGATTAGAAAATAGGATATCGAAGGACAATAGTGTAAATGCTAAAAATTTTGGACAATTTATGTATGCTAGAAAGACAGGATCAGATTTTTCTAAGGAAATGGCTAGGTCAGTTAGGGAAGCATTAAAACACTGGAATGGAAGAAAATTGTAAAGAATACAACAAGAAAATAAATATTTTAAATCTACACTTTTTACTAAACAACCTAGCCATTTTGCTATCTTAATTTTATTATTAGGATAAAGGCACGTAATCTTTATATAATCATATAGCTCTAGGAGGAATGGCATGAATAACTATCACAAAGGTATAATAGAAATCATCGAAAGAAATATAGGAAAAACCAAGGAAATAATCCCCGTTGGACATCATGAGTTAGGACGTCACTTTGTATACCGTATAGAAGATAGTAAGAATAAACAGTATATATTAAAAATTTATGGAAAAGAAAATAGATGGTGTAAAGAAGTAAATGCTTTAGAGCTTTTAAATGGAGTAATACTTTGCCCTGAAGTTATTAATAAAGGTATATTAGAAAATGGTGTAGAGTGGATACTACAGGAGAAAATATCAGGGGTAATACTAGAGGAAATTTGGGATCACCTATCAAATAATAACAAAATATATATCATAGAGGAGATAGGAGAAATTCTCGGGAGTATACATAGTAGCTACAAATATGATTATTATGGATATTGTGAAAAATTAGAATATAGAGTTGATGATAAGAAAGGATTTATTTCATATAGGAAGTCTAAGGACAAAAAAATTATTAATAATATTTTAAAACAAGAGTTACCCCATAAGGAATTTTTAAAGAAAACATATAGTGCTATGATTAAATATTATAGATATCTAAATACTAATGAATATTCATGTTTATGCCATCATGATTTTTCTGCAAGAAACATTATGGTTAATAGGAAGGAAAATATGTGGAAAGTAACGGGAGTTATAGACTTTGAACATAGTTATCCCAATGATCCATATATAGACTTTACTGATTTATATCAGACTATATTTATAGATGAAAAACCATTAGAATACTATTTTTTAAGAGGATATACTAAATATATGAAGTTGGATAGGAATCATATTGAAAAAGTAAGATATTATTTACTTAATAAAGGGTTATTCATATGTAGTTGGACATATGATTCCATAAGGGATTATTATAATGAAGGCATGAGATTGCTTAAGTGGTTAATATAGGACAAAGGAACTTTGTCCGGTGCAGAGTGCAAGGTGCAGAGTTCAGAGATATTACCCTGTACCTTGTACCCTGTACTTTGCACAGAACAAAGAAGCACCAATGGCACTTTTGTTCCTATTCGTTACTATAGCCATAACAATCATATCCATGGCCGCTAAACATAAAGATTATAATAAAAATTAGGAATATCCAAATCATGCTTCCGCCCAAAAAACCGGAAGTATTAACTTGCTCCTTTTGTTCTTCTTTTTCTTCTTCTACAATAATATCTTCTTCAGGAGCTATATTTTCTTGTAAGTAAGGTCTTCTTCTCATAGGGCACCTCCTTTAGTTTTCACATTATTATATTATGAAAAAGATAAAATTGTGTTACTACTTTTTTAGCTGGGTAAATTATATATCATAGGAAACAATATATTTTATAATTAAAAGAGTTAGGAGGAAAATAATGAAAACATTAATTGTATTTGCCCACCCCAATAGAAAGAGTTTTAATGGTACTATTTTAGATATTGTTTTAGAAGAATTAAATACTAAGGGATGGCAATATAGAGTAACGGATTTATATGAAGATAACTTTAGCCCGATATTGTCCCAAAGAGAATATGAGGAGTCAATGAAAAATATATATGCAAATGATGTAAAAAGGCATCAAGAGGATATACAATGGGCTAAAAATATTATATTTATATATCCAATTTGGTGGATGTCAACTCCAGCCATATTGAAGGGATGGATAGATAGAGTTTTCGCTATGGGATTTGCCTATGGACAAGGACAGAATGGCATTAGGGGACTTCTAAAAGATAAAAAAGCTATTTTTATTACAACTTCAGGCCATGGGCAAAAAGAAATGATTGAAAGTGGAATGATAAATGCCATGGAAAAGATTCATATTGAAGGAACTATGAATTTTTGTGGAATTTATGATGTAACATTTAAAAATTTAGGAGGGGCTGTAAGGGCATCAAATGAGGAGCATAAAGAGATGCTAGGGGAAGTTAGGAAATTAATAAGAAATATTTAAAAATATTTGGTTAGTAAATTGAAGTTACTCGATAAATCGAGTAACTTTTTTTGAATAAAAAATTAAATATTGAAGAAAATAAAGATAAAAGGTTAGGAGGCTACTTATGTATTTAAAGGATAATAGTCCAGATGAATATACTAACAATCATTTATTAGACAACATTGGTGATCATATGTCAAATCATTATAATAATTTATATAAAAATGAGAATGCTAAAGAAGAAGATGGGCCTATGGAAGAGTATAAGGAGAATAATCTCTCTAATATTTATTTCTATATAGGTCATAATCCAAATTATTAAAAAGGAGTGTTTTTATGAATAATACACCTAAATTCAATGAAGTTAAACAAAGATTTAAAAATGCAGATCTACAAGGGAAAATAGAAATTTATACAACAACTCAAGGACTTACAGTAGATCAGTTTAAAGAACTATTGGGGATGTTTCCAATACAACATCTTGACAAACTTGAAAGGGCCATGGCTTAAATAATATGTTATATATTAAAGTGACAAATAGAAAAACACCTAAAAATTTTAGGTGTTTTTCTATTTGTATCATAAAATAATTAAATTCAACTTTTCAAATTAGAAGATTAAGGGTACAATATAATATGTATAACAAACTAAGAGAGAAAAACAATATGACTATGAAAGGTAGATTAAATGGAAGAGATTATTATTAATTTTGCAAAGGATATTGTAAGTGAAAATATACTATTATCATTTATATTCTTCTTTATATCCCAGTCACTACAAATTTTATTTCCTCCCTATCCAGGAGATATGGTTTTAATACTAGAGGGATATTTATCTGAACTTGCCAATCTAAATATAATAATAATTATTATAAATGCAATACTTGCTACCTTTATTTCATCAGTGCTATTATATAAGCTTGGCAAAAAGGAAGATGAAAAAATATTGCAATCTAAATTAATTAAGTATTTATTTGATGTAAATAAAGTGGATAAGCTTAGAAAATTATTTGAAAAAATAGGACCATTAGTTATTATAATAAGCAAGTTTATCCCAGGAATTTTTTCCATAACCATGATCTCAGCAGGAATATTTAAAATGAAAAAAAGGCTAGTATATATATCAACTTTGTTAGTTACTTCTTTACATCATATAGTATTAATCCTGTTGGGAAAATTTTTAGGAGAGAATTGGACAGTAATTTTTAATAAAATAAATATGTACAATAAATATATATTTATTTTAGGGATTATTGGTCTTGCTGTTTATGGAGGATTGCATTTGTTAAAAAAGAAATTGCTAACATAAGGGGGAGCATATGAAAAATAAAATCAACTTAATTCCAAAAGTTATATTAATATTATCAATACCTATATTTCTTTTATTGACTACTTTTCAATTAGTCGTGTTCGATATGGATTATTTTGAAAAAAAATATCAACAGTATAATATAACCCAAGTAACAGGAATGGATGAAGAAAGTCTTATGACGGTAACAGAAGAATTGCTTAATTATCTAGAGGGAGAAAGGGAAGATATTGTTTTAAAAGAAAAGATTAATGGAGAAGAAAGACAAGTATTTAGAGAAAGGGAATTATTACATTTAAAGGATGTTCAGGTATTGTTTGATAAGGGATTTCTTATAAGAAATGTTAGTTTGATATTAATTTTAATTAGTCTATTTTGGCTATTTATTTTTGAGAGAAATAAAATACCAAAAACGTTCATTCTATCTAGTCTGGTAACTATTATTACTATGATAGTTTTTGTTGTATTAATTTCAATAGACTTTTATAAGTACTTTACATATTTTCATGAAATCCTTTTTACTAATGACCTATGGCTATTAAATCCTAAAACTGAAGTTCTAATCCAAATGTATCCTTTAGATTTTTTTAATAGTATATCAATGAAGATTATAATGTTTTTTGTGGCTGAATTAATAATTTTATTTATTTTAGGAATTTTAGGAAACAAGTTTATGAAAAAGAGAAGAATGATGTTCTAAATAAGTGTTTAGAATAAAATAATATGGAAAACCTCTTATTAATGGGAGGTTTTTTTATGAAAGAATATTTAGATAAAATAAAACAACTATTAAAAAGAATATCTAAAAATAGAAAGCTAAAAAGATATTATTATGAGAAATTTATAGATGGGAAAACAATTACGGCAGTTTTTGCCGATTCCATAGTTTCTAAAATATTAGTTTTGGTATTAGGCTATGGTTATGTTTATATAAAGACTAAAGACTGGGTTTTTAGTCTATTAATAGCTATACAATTTTTAATATTATATAGTTTAGTATTCTATAAAATAAAGAAAGTTAAGCTTAATAAATGTAAGACCAGAGTTAACAATAAAATAGCTAAAAAGATAGTTTTAAAGGATTTACAAAACAAAACTCCCGATGAATTTATTAATAGTATAAAAGAAACATTTGAAAAGTTAGATTTTATTAACTTAAGAAATGAGTATAGTAGAAATATTGACTTTATCGGTAACTTTAGAAATAGGGATGTGGCAATAAAATGTTTTCAATATAGTAGTGATTATAAGGTTAGTATTAATGATATTAGAGAATTCTTTTTAGAGCTAAAGGAAAAGGAAATAAGTGAAGGAATAATAGTTACAATATCTTCCTTTGATGAAGATGTAAAAGATTTTTTGCCTAAGCTGCAAAAACATATTAAAATACATACTATTGATATAGATAAATTTGTTGGTATTATGAAAAAAGCAGAGACTGCTCCATCCTTAAAGGATATTGAACAGGTTATCATCAATAAAATTTCGGAACGAAGGAGAAAAGTAATAGAATATAGAAATAAAGTATTAGCTAAGGGAAAAGCTATTAAATACCTTTTAATTGGTTTTTTAATATACTTATATAGTGGATTAACCCCATATAATTCCTATTATAAAATAATTTCTTATATACTTTTTACCCTTGGAGTGGTAGCTATCATAAACTATATAATGGGATTATTAAAACCAGAGGAAGAGGAAAAAGCTGATAGTTTTATGTAATGCTAAATGATATAATAAATTTGTAGATTATTGCACTTACAGTTAGAGGAGGATTATATGAAGAAGTTATTAGCCATAATGGGAAGTCCTAGAAAAGGGAAAAATACAGATACTGTTTTAGACAAAGTCTTAGAAGGAATCGATAAAGATAACGTAGAAATTACTAAAGTATATTTAAGGGACTTAGAAATGAATCCATGTGTAGCATGTGATGCATGTACAAAGACGGGAAAATGTTGCATAAGAGATGACATGTCTAATCTTTATGATAAATTTAATCATAGTGATGGAATAATAATAGCATCCCCGGTATACTTTAATACTGTTAGTAGTTTAACTAAAATAATGATTGATAGATGTCAAGTATATTGGTCAAGCAAATATGTACTTAAAAACCCATCAATAGATAGGAATAAGAAAAGAATAGGTATGTTTATAGCTACTGGAGGAGCACCTAATAGGAAGGAACAATTTGATGGTTGCTTTCCAGTAATGGACTTATTTTTTAGAGCAGTAAATACAGAGCATAAACATAATATATTAGTTTCAAATACTGATAAAGAACAAACATGGACAAGACAAGATATTTTAGACAAGGCATATAAAATGGGAGTAAATTATTTTAAATAGGGGGTGAATATTTTGGCTGTAGTAGAGGTAACCATAGTACCATTAGGAACTAAAGATACAAGTGTTAGTAAGTATGTAGCAAAATGCCATAGGGTACTTGAAAAACAAAGTGAGCTAGAATATATGTTAACACCAATGGGAACTATAATAGAAGGGGATTTAGATGAAATCCTATCACTAATTAGAGATATGCATGAGGTACCCTTTCACGAAGGTGCAAAGAGGGTTTCTACACAAATTAAAATCGATGATAGAAGGGATAAAATAGGCACAATGAAGGGAAAACTTCAATCGGTTGAAAGTAAGTTAAAATAAGAGGTTCTTAAGAACCTCTTATTTAGATTAAGCACGAAAGGAGACAGTATATGTTAAGATTTTTAAATAGTGGTGAATCCCATGGTAAGGGACTTGTTGCGATAATAGAGGGACTTCCATCAAATATAAACATAGATATAGATTATATAAACAGTGAATTAGCGAGAAGACAAAAGGGCTATGGTAGAGGGGGAAGGATGAAAATAGAGACCGATAAGGTAGAAATACTTTCTGGGATAAGACATGGTAAGACTCTAGGTAGTCCTATTACTATTTTAATTAAAAATAAGGATTGGGAGAACTGGAAGGATATAATGTCTATAGAGAAAAAAGATATGGATGAAAGTAGTATAGTTACTAGGCCTAGACCGGGACATGTTGATTTGGCAGGTGCTATAAAATATAACCATAGAGATATTAGAAATGTACTAGAAAGGGCAAGTGCAAGGGAAACTGCAACTAGGGTTGCCATAGGAAGTATAGCTAAGGAATTTTTAAAGGAATTTGATATAGAAATTTTAAGTCATGTTATACAGATAGGATGTTATAGAGAAAAATGTAAGGAAATAAAATTTGAAACTTTAAGGTTGGCAGAAAAGTCCCCTGTTAGGGTATTGGATAGAGAGCTTGAAAATAAAATAATATCAGAAATAGATAGAGCTAAAAAACAAGGGGATACATTGGGAGGAGTTTTTGAGATACATGTACATAATCTACCAATAGGTCTTGGAAGCCATCAAAATTGGGATAGAAAATTAGATGGCAAAATTGCTCAAATATTAATGGCACAACAGGGAATAAAAGGAGTGGAAATAGGAGCTGGATTTGAAACAGCCAATATGTTAGGTTCTAAAGTCCATGATGAAATATATTATGAAAATAACTATAAAAGGACCTCAAATAATGCTGGAGGGGTTGAAAGTGGTATTTCAAATGGAGAGGACATGGTTGTAAGGGCAGCTATGAAACCTATACCATCATTGGTTAAACCTTTAAAGAGTGTTAATATGGAAACAAAAGAAGAGTTTGAAGCTCAAAAAGAACGGTCAGATGTATGTGCAGTTCCAGCTGCAAGTGTTGTGGCTGAACATCTAATTGCATGGGTAATAGCTAAAGAGATGTTAATTAAATTTGGTGGAGATGATATAAAAGAAGTTAAAAGAAATTATAATGAATATATGAAGTATGTAAGTAGTAGGTGATAAAATGATTAGATTAGATGTAAATACTAAGGACAATAGCTATCCTATATATATAGGAGCAGATTTTTTTAGTGATTTAAAAAAAATGTTGTTGGATAATAATATAAATAAAAGAATTTTTATTATAACTGATGATAATGTTAGAGATTATTATTTAAATATGACAATAAAGGTGTTAGAGGATTTTGAGGTTTATACCTATGTTGTGAAACCCGGGGAAAATAGTAAAAGTTTTGAAACTGCCAATAAAATCTATAAAAGATTATTGGAATTATCCTGTGATAGAGATACTACAATAGTAGCTTTAGGTGGCGGAGTTGTGGGAGATTTATCAGGATATGTGGCATCCACATATATGAGGGGATTAAATTTTGTTCAAATACCAACAACGTTATTATCCCAAGTTGATAGTAGTGTTGGGGGAAAGGTAGCAATAAACTTTGAAGGTTATAAAAATATTATAGGTTCATTTTATCAACCTAAAGCTGTGATTATAGATGTTAATATGCTTGAAACACTGGAAAGTAGAGAGTTTAGCTCTGGGATGGGGGAAGTAATAAAATATGGAATAATTAGAGATTATAAGTTTTTAAAATGGATAGGGGATAACTTAGATAATATTTATAACTTAGATAAGGAATTAGTCATATCGATGATAAAAAACTGCTTAGCTATAAAAAGTCAAATAGTAGAAGAGGACGAAAAAGAAAAGAACATAAGGAAAATACTTAACTTTGGTCATACAATAGGTCACGGAATAGAATCGTTAGGAGAATTTAAATGTTTCAACCATGGTGAGGCTATATCCTTAGGTATGATTTATGAAAGTTATATAGCTAGGGAGTTAGGGCTAATAGATCCTGATTATCATAATAAAATATATAGTATAGTAACAAAAATAATAAAACTTAAAAAGTTCAACGATGAAGAAATAACTTATATAATGGAAAGCCTTAAATATGATAAAAAATCTAAAAATGGAAAGCCAGTTTTTATCTTACCAATAGATAGGGGTAATGTAGATATTTTTGACAATATAGATGAAAAATTAATATTAAAAAGTTTAAAGGATGGTTATAAGATATGAAGATAAAAGGAGAAAATAAACCATTAAAGGGGGAAATAACAGTACCAGGGGATAAGTCTATATCCCATAGATCTATAATGCTAGGAGCTATATCCAATGGTGAAACTATAGTTAGCAACTTTTTAATGGGACAAGATTGTATATCTACAATTAATTGTTTTAGAAAATTAGGAGTTAATATAGAAATAAAAGAAGAAAGAATCATTATAGATGGAGTAGGTTTAAATGGATTAAAGGAGGCTACCACTAGTCTAGATGTTGGGAATTCAGGAACTACTATTAGATTAATAAGTGGTATTTTGTCGGGACAAAACTTTTCCACAACCATAACTGGAGACGATTCAATTAAAAAAAGACCTATGAAAAGGATAATGAAGCCTTTATCTTTAATGGGAGGGAATATAACTGGAATCGATAATAACTATCCACCACTTAAAATTAATCCTGTAGATAGTATAAAAGGTATAACATATCATCAGCCTATTGCCAGTGCCCAAGTAAAATCAGCGATATTACTAGCAGGACTCTATGCTAACGAAGAGACTAAAGTAGTTCAGCCTAGTTTATCTAGAGATCACACTGAAAGAATGTTAAAACATTTTGGTGGTGATATTAACACTTCTGGCAAAATGGTTACACTAAAACCTAAAAAAATTCTCAAAGGAAAAGAAGTCCTAGTTCCTGGAGATATATCATCGGCAGCATTTTTTATAGTGGGTGGACTTATAACTAAGGGTTCACAGTTAACCATAAGAGATGTTGGACTTAATGAAACAAGAATAGGAATAATTGAAGTGTTAAAGAATATGGGTGGGTATATAAAAGTAGAAAATAAAAGATTAGTTAATAATGAACCAATAGGTGATATAACAGTAGAGTACTCAGAGCTTAAGGGAGTAGCAATAAAGGGAGATATTATTCCTAAATTGATAGATGAGATACCTATTATTGCAGTAGCAGCCTCTGTAGCAAAGGGAACTACCATTATAAAGGATGCTGAAGAATTAAAGGTAAAAGAAAGCAATAGGCTAGATGCAATGGTTAAGGAACTTAAAAAAATGGGAGCAGATATAAAGGGTCTAGATGATGGAATGATAATAAGCGGAGTTGATAAATTAAAGGGAGCTAAAGTTGAGACATATAAAGACCATAGAATAGCTATGTCCCTTGCAATAGCCTCTTCGATAGCAGATGGAGAGTCGGAAATTGATAATATTGATAGTATAGATATATCTTTTCCTGGATTCTTTGATTTGTTAAATAAAATAAAGTAGTAAATTTAATTTTTATTAATTTGATTTTTACATATAAAAGAATTATAATTTTATACAGTGGGATTAATTTCCTAGGAAATAGATATAATTATTACTAAAATTTTATTTTAATATATTAAATTAAACTATACCTAAGGAGGAATAATAATGAAGACTAAGTTACCAGTGGCTTTATCTAACAGACATGTTCACTTATCACAAGATGACATTAAAGAATTATTTGGGGAAGGTTATGAGCTTACAAGAATAAAGGACTTATCTCAACCAGGACAGTTTGCTTGTGATGAAAAAGTTGATTTAGTTGGACCAAAAAGAACTATAAAAGGGGTTAGAGTATTAGGACCTGCAAGGGGTAAAACTCAAGTTGAAGTTTCTTTATCAGATGGATTCACTTTAGGATTAACTCCACCTGTTAGAGATTCAGGAGACATAAAAGAAAGTCCAGGGGTTAAATTAGTGGGACCTAAAGGGGAAGTAGATATTGAAGAAGGAGTTATTGCAGCTGCAAGACATATACATATGCATACAGATGATGCAGAGGAATATGGAGTAAAGGATAAAGATAGAGTTAAAATAAAAATGGAAGGAGAAAGAGGACTAGTTTTTGATAACGTTTTAATCAGAGTAAGTCCTAAATATGCCCTTGAAATGCATGTTGATGTTGAAGAGGGAAATGCAGCAGGAATTAAAAATGGAGATATGGTTGAATTAATAAAATAATTGGAGGTAATGAATATGAATGTAGCATCAATGATTGATCACACTATATTAAAGCCTGATACTACAAGGGAAAAAGTTAAGAAGGTTTGTGAAGAGGCAAGGGAACATAAATTTGCTTCAGTATGTGTTAATCCATACTATGTAAGTTATGTTAAAGAACTTCTTGACGGTACAGATGTTAAAGTTACATCTGTTATAGGATTTCCATTAGGTAGTTCCATAAAAGAGGTAAAAGCATTTGAATCTGAAAAAGCAATTGAAGATGGTGCTGATGAATTAGATATGGTTATAAACATAGGTGCCCTTAAGGACAAAGAAGATGATGTTGTAAGGGAAGATATTAAAGCAGTAGTTGATGCAGCAAAAGGAAAGGCAATAGTAAAGGTTATAGTAGAAACATGCCTATTAACAGAAGAAGAAAAAATAAGAGCTTGTAAGATATCTAAAGAAGCAGGAGCTGACTTTGTTAAAACATCAACTGGATTTAGTACAGGTGGTGCAACTGTGGAAGATGTAAAGCTTATGAGAGAAACTGTTGGAGAGAAGATGGGAGTTAAAGCTTCAGGGGGCGTAAGAGATATCAATAAAGCTAAAGAGATGATAGAAGCAGGGGCAACTAGAATAGGAGCCAGTTCATCTGTAGCAATAGCAGAGGGTAAAGAATCAGATGAAGGTGGATATTAATAAGAAAGTTTAACTTTTAAATTTTGGGTATAAAATATGTATACTAAAATAATAAGGGAGTGTATATATGGGCGACTCAAAAATAAAAGTTAATGATAATGGTTCACTATTAGTGGATAAAAATATAAAATTAATCGATGGAGAAGGCAACGAAATAAAGACAAATGGCAACTATTATCTTTGTCGTTGTGGACTATCGAAAAATAAGCCTTTTTGTGATGGCTCCCATAAGGGAAAATTCCAAGATAAAGTAAGAGCTAAATAATAAAAGCCACTCTAAAATGATTAATCATTTTAGAGTGGCTTTTATTATTTTGTACAAAAAATGGTTAAAAGAATAAATTTATTTATAATATGCGAAAAATGAATAAAAAGATTATGATGTTTACAAATTAATGAATAAGTATTATACTATAATAATTAAAAAAAAGAATGGAGAGATATTATGAATAAGTTAATATATGTTATACCACCTATTGATCATAATAAAGAATCTTTATTAGAGATTATAACTTCTCATCCACAAATAAAGTTTGTGTCTTTAATGGGAGTGGATCTTGGGGGAAATGCCACCGAAGAAAAAATACCTATAGAAGAGTTTGGGAACAATATAAAGAGTTTTTTAAAATCTGGCATTCAAACCGATGGTTCAAGTGTAGTTTTACATGATATAGCGGTATTAAATAATGCTAGAGTAGACTTAGTTCCAGATCTATCGGTCAATTGGTTTGTTGACTATAATTATGATCATATCTATGAAGGTACAAATTTACCTGTGGGAACTTTAAAAATACCATCTTTTTTAGTTCATAATGGAAAGAAAGTTGATTCTAGGTCTATTTTAATGAAAGCTACAGACCATTTTAAAGATAGTATAAAAAAAATATTGAAAAAAAATTCAGAGTTTTTAAATAAAATAGATATAAAGAATTATGATGATATTGACGAAATACTGTTGACTGCTGCAACTGAATTAGAGTTATGGGTTAAAACACCCGATGATAAAGCAAATATAGAAGAACTTTCAACTTCTCAAAGGTTAAAGGAACAATATTGGAAAAGAACAGTTGGAACGGTTAGAACTGCTTTGGAAAAGTCCATAATATTATTAGAGAAATATGGATTTGAACCAGAAATGGGTCATAAAGAAGTTGGGGGAGTAACTAGTAAAATAGGAATATCAGGGAAAACCAATTACGTTATGGAACAGCTTGAAATAGACTGGAAGTATAGTGATCCCATTCAAGCCGGAGATAACGAAATTATTATTAGGGAATTAGTTGAAGATGTATTTACCTATCATGGATTGGAAGTTACATTTGAAGCCAAACCTTTAGCAGGGGTAGCAGGAAGTGGAGAACATACCCACGTTGGAGTTTCTGTAAGATTAAAAGATGGAACAATTAAAAATCTTTTCTCTCCTAAAGATATGGAAAAAGATTATCTAAACGAATTTGGCTATGGGGCTTTAATGGGAATATTAAAAAATTACGAGGTAATAAATCCATTTATTACTTCTTTAAACAATGCTTTTAAAAGGTTAAAACCAGGATTTGAGGCACCGGTTTGCATTGTAACCTCGTTAGGGGAAAGTGCTAACAATCCAACTAGAAATCGTTCTGTTCTGGTGGGGGTTATTAGAGATTTGGAAAATAGGTTGGCTACGAGATTTGAAGTACGTTCCCCAAATCCTTTGTCAAATACTTATTTGGTAATAGCTACAATATATCAAGGGATCTTAGATGGGATCTTAGCAGTAGTTAATAGTAATAAAAATATAAAGGAATTGGAAAAAGAAATTTCGAAGAAACCAGGGGAAGAGGGGTTCTATCTAGAAAAATCTAGACAGTATAGAAGCGAAGAAAATGTATTTGAGTACTATAGTGAAGAAAAAAGAAATGAAGTTTTTGGGTATCATCCTTCAACAGTATGGGAAAATCTAAAGAACTTAGATTTATATGTTGAAAAGATAAATGTATTGTTAAGGGGAGATGTT
The DNA here is from genome assembly GCF_037577855.1 of Dethiothermospora halolimnae. Classification (NCBI taxonomy): domain Bacteria; kingdom Bacillati; phylum Bacillota; class Tissierellia; order Tissierellales; family Thermohalobacteraceae; genus Dethiothermospora; species Dethiothermospora halolimnae. The sequence continues at coordinate 30,790 of NZ_JBAKFX010000009.1, forward strand.
TTTACTAAAGAAATAATTCACTCTTTCAAACTAAGTACCTTGGATAGATGGATAATGGAACTTAGAAACAGAATACTATTAGATAATATGGAGCTTTTAAGGTCTTGTGTGAAACTTCACGATAATGAGGATGTAACTGATTTAGATGTGGTAATGTGGGAAAAAATTCATGGACTAAAACTTTATCTTATGAAAAATAGTTTAGATAGGAAATCATTATTTACCAAGATCAAAGATGCTTTAGATAATAAGAATTATGAACTGGCATCAAATTTACAGCTTGAAATGGATGGAAAGATAATGGAACTTAGAAATTTATATGATGAATATAGTAAAAATTTATTTTAATTAAATTACTGGAGGAATTTTGATTTTAATGTAGAAGTAGTAATATAGTATAAAATAATCATTAAAGTATAAGGAGGAAATAACTTGTCGAAAGTTATATTGAAACATTTAGATAATAAAAAATTGGTGTGTCCTTTATGTGATAAAGATGATGAATTTGAGCATAGGGATAATATTGATTTGTCAAGGGATGAGCCCTATGTTAGCACAAGATATGTGCAAACAGATATGATATTTTGTTCATGTGGTTGGACAATGTTTTTAAAAGATGTAGAGGTTAAAAGTACATTTTGGAGCGATAAAAAAGATAAAGTGAATTATAATGAGATAATAGTAAATAGAGAATAGTATACAGAAAGCCCCTAACATAATCTAAGAAAGAGTTAGGGGTTTTTTATATATAATTCTTTAGAGAAGATTATAAATACTGGCTTTGATACAAAAAATGTTGAAAAAAGAAATAAATAACTTATGTTATGGAAAAAAATGACGATAATAATAGGGGATATAAAAATTAGTGTTAACTAATGGGGTTATAAAATCATTAATAAGATATAATAGACTTATCAATGGGAGGAAACGGTTAACATGAAAGAAAAAATGGTAATATTAAGTGGGGAGTTAATAGGGGAAGTTTTATCTAGAAATATTTATGATAGCAAAGGGACTTTAGTAGTGTCAAAGAATACCACTATAAATGAACGGATATTATATAAAATGGAAAATTTTAATATAGGCAGTTTATATATTTATGATAAAGAAGAATTTGAGAACAAAGATGAATTAAATTTTAAAGAATTAAAGAAAGAATATAAGGAAGGTATAAGAAATATAAAGGATATAATTGAAAATCTTACAGCAGGGAAAGATATGACAGAGGAAGAAATATTAGGGACATTTGATTTTATGGATTCTAGGACATATGGCAATAACCTAATAATAGCATGTGTAGAAAGTCTTAAGGATATAGATGATTATACATATACCCATAGTGTCAATGTGGCTTTATATGCCATGTTAATTGGGAAATGGTTAAAACTTAGACAAACAGATATCAAAAAAATAATTTTAGCTGGACTCTTACATGATATAGGTAAAAGTAAGACTCCACCACATATCTTAAATAAAAGGGGGAGGCTATCACCCCATGAATTTGAAGAAATGAAGAAACATACAATACATGGATATAATATTTCAAAAAACGTTTACAATATTGATAAAAATGTACAACAGGCTGTTTTAATGCATCATGAGAGAATAGATGGATGTGGTTATCCATTGGGAGTAAAGGGGAACCAGATAGGTTTATATGCAAGAATAATAGCCGTTGCAGATGTGTATGACGCACTTACATCTAAAAGAGTTTACAAGGATAAGATGACCCCATTTAAAACCTTTGATGAAATGATAAAAATGGGATATGGTCATTTTGATGCAAAGATTATGCTAACTTTTTTTAATAATTTAACAAATTATTATTTAGGTTCAAAGGTTAAAATGGATTCGGGAGAAATAGGTAAGGTTGTATATGTTTATCCTTATAATACTTTTAAGCCAGTGGTGAAGACTGAAAGGGCAATAATAGATTTATTATCAAAGGGAAAAGATGATATATCGGAAATTATATGTGAATAAGAATACAAAATGAATATAATTAAGGACTGGATATCCAGTCCTTAATTATATAGGAAAAAATAAAATTTTTTTGGACACTTTTGGTGTTTTATCCGTTATATAAGTGAAGGCAGCAATCGAGGGGGAAGGATTTTATGAATATTTACCTAGTTTATGAGAAGTATAATAGGGATTTTATAGCATATGCAAAGTCTATTACTAAAAATAAGGATAAAGCTTTGGATTTAGTACAGGATGCTTATATATCGGCTATAGAAAGGGAAGAAATATTTAATGTTATGAATGAATATCAAATCAAAGGGTGGTTTTTCACAACAATAAAAAACAAAAACATTGACAATATAAGGAAAGGGAGAAAAATGACATATTTAGATAATGAAGAAATATTTGGTGGAATTGAAACCTTTGAGGAAAAATTAATAATGAAAGAAGTACTAAATAAACTACCTAAAAAGAATAAAGAGGTATTAGTGCTTAAATATGAAATGAATCTAAATAGTAGAGAAATAGGTAAAATTCTTAAAATATCACCTTCTACAGTAAGGTCTCGATTGAGTAAATCATTAGAATTGTTAAAAAATATATTATAGGGGGTATTTAAATGTCAAAAGTTACAAATATAGGCTTATTAGATGTTAGAAATATTAAAAAGGATCTAGCAGAAAAGATCACGAAAATTTCAAATGTAGGATTATTGATAGAGAGCGATGAATCCCAAGAGTTATTACAAGATTGCAAAAAGAGTAATGTGGGAACTACACTGAAGTTAAGCGGAGAAATAAATACAATAAAGCAAAATGGTGATATTGAATTAGATAGGGAGTACTTAGAAGGAATTTTGGAACCTGTAATTATTTTAGTAAATGGTAATTTAACAATTAAAGAGGATGTAGATTCAAAATTAATAAATGATAGAATATATTCTGTTGTAATAAATGGAACACTGATATGTAGGAAAAATTTATTAGGAAGTATTCAGTCTAAAGGTATAGTAAATGGTGATGTTTTAGGATATAAAAAGGGATATAATTTCATAAGTGAAAATATTAAGCTAAATGACAGATTTTTAAAGGGATTAAAGCCAAATAGTAAATTAGCCTTTAATAGATTACAAATAACTGAAGAAATTGATATGGAATTATTACAAGAGAAGATAGCAAATATTGATATATTAGGTGAATTAATTATTGTAGATTCATATGAAGATGAAATTCCACAATATATAGATGAATATTATTCGATAAATAAAACTGTAATTCCTAAAGGTGCTAAATATATAGAAGAAGATATAAAACTAGATGATAGCTTAATAAAAAAATATAATGGTGATATTGTGTATGTGGATGGAGAGGTGGAGCTATACCTAGAAGAGGATATAGAGGCTAATGATCATATAAAAACTTTGATATGTTCAAAAGTTATATGTGATGAAAAAGGCTATAATATCATTAAGGACTGTCTAGATGAAGAGGTAGAAATAGAAATAATTAAAGGAAAATTATTAAAGAATATTAGTAAGATGACATTGGAAGGTTATTTAGAAGAAGAACTAACTATAAAGAATATGGGAAAATTGGTTATAGGAGGAAATCTTAATTGGGATAAATTTAATAAAAATGTTCAATCCATAATAAATTATGGACTTATTGAAGTACCAAAGGATAAGATTAATATTGTTAAAGCCAAGGTCAAAGATAATTGTGGAAAAATTAAAACTTCAGAAGACAATACCGATGATTTACAGGGGGATGAGAAAATACTATACTCTAATATGGGAGAATTAAAACTCTAGAGCTTTAATTTATCAAATTAAAATGAATATTTTTATTGACATTTCAAATTTAGTATGTTAGAGTATTAATCAATTCAACAAATGAATAGCAATGTGGTGTAGAGGCCGCGGTATGTCAAGAGTACTATAATATTTGGTATTTATAGGAAAGGGGCTATCGCCGAAGTATATAGTTTAGCTATATGCTGGGGCTATGTTTAATAAGCATAGTACTGTCACTGAGAGATTACCCAATTTTTCAGTGGAGCACTGGTCACATTGAGGGAAAGGTGTCTGTATAAAACAGCTATGAGTCCTTTTGCTCATAGCTGTTTTTTTATTGGATAAAAAAGTTAACTTTTTATAGAAATTATATATTCACCGATAGATATGTAGTGACTAGGCATGCTTAGTTCAGGTTTAAAGCCTAATAACATAAATTAATAATAATATATATATTGATAAGTAAATCAAAGGATAAAAATAGAAAGTGGTGATCTAAATGAAACTTTTTGGAACAATGGAAATCAATAACAAAGGTCATTTGAAGATTGGTGGATGTGATGTAGTTGATTTGACTAATAAGTATGGAACACCAGCTTATGTGGTGGACGAGGACTTAGTTAGGGAAAGATGTAAGTTATTTAAATCAAATTTTTCTTATAAAAAAATGGACACTGAAGTAATTTATGCATCTAAAGCCTTTCTTAATATAGCAATGTGTCAACTTGTAAAAGAGGAAGGTTTGTCATTGGATGTAGTATCCGGAGGGGAGCTATATACTGCAATCAAAGCAGATTTTCCAGTTGAAAAAATATATATGCATGGAAACAATAAGACAATAGAAGAGCTAACTATGGCTATAGAGGCTGGAGTAGGAAGAATAATAGTTGATAACAGACAGGAACTAGAGCTAATAGAAAGCCTATGTGAATCATTAAATAGCAAAGTAGATGTTTTATTAAGGGTCAATCCTGGAATTGAAGCCCATACCCATGAATATATAAAAACTACTAAAAATGATTCTAAATTTGGTGAAAGTATTTTTAGTGAAGAAATTTATAAAATAATTAATAGAATCAACAATAGTTCCCATATGGAATTCAAGGGACTTCATAGTCATATAGGTTCACAAATATTTCAGGAAAAATCTTTTTACGAACAAAGTGAAGTGATGTTGAAATTTGTAAAAAAAATCAAGGAAAAATGTGATGTAAGGGTTAAGGAATTAAACTTAGGTGGTGGATTTGGTATTTATTATTCTGAAGGAGATACCCCTATGAAACTAAATGAATTTCTTAAAAATATGCTGGAGAATATTGAAGATAAAGCTAAAGAATTAAGTATAACAGTTCCAAAGATTATGATTGAACCGGGAAGATCAATCGTGGCTAATGGAGGAACTACACTATACAGGGTTGGGGGAACTAAAAAGACATATGGAGGGAAACATTATATATTTGTTGATGGTGGTATGAACGATAATCCAAGAACAGCTTTGTATGGAGCACAATATGAGGCAGCCATTGCTAATAGAATGACAGAATCCCATGAAGATATCTATACAATATCAGGGAAATGCTGTGAATCTGGAGATATGATTGTGAAAGATATTAATTTACCCCACCCAAATGTAAATGATGTGGTAGCAGTTTTTAGTACAGGAGCATATAACTATAGTATGTCTAGTAACTATAATAGACTACCAAGACCCCCAGTTATATTTGTAAAAGATAAAGAAAGTAGATGTGTGGTTAAAAGAGAAACCTATGAGGATCTAATAAAAAATGACTTAGCTATTTAACAGGAGGGATATTATTGAATACAGTAGTACAAAAGTATGGAGGTACTTCGGTTAAAACAATAGAGAGGATGGAGCATATTGCCGATAAAGTAATTCATAAAATAAATAAAGGCTATAATGTGGTCCTTGTGGTTTCTGCCATGGGTAAAACCACTAATCGTCTTATAGAAATGGCTAAATCTATTTCTACTAATCCAAGTAAAAGGGAACTAGACATGCTTATGTCTACTGGAGAGCAAGTTTCAATATCCCTTTTATCCATGATACTAAAGGAGAGGGGATATGATTCTATTGCATTAACAGGGTTTCAAGCTGGAATTATGACAGAAGGAATCCATACTAAGAATAAAATTACCCAAGTAAAAATAGATAATATAAAAAAACACATAAAACAAGGAAAAGTTGTAGTGGTGGCGGGATTTCAAGGAATTAATGAAACTGGAGATATAACAACTCTAGGACGGGGAGGCTCTGATACTACAGCAGTAGCTTTGGCAGCAAAACTTAAGTGTACATGCGAAATATATACCGATGTAGAAGGTATATATAGTATCGATCCTAGGGTATATCCTAAGGCTAGAAAGCTTAAATATATTAGTTATGAAGAGATGATGGAGATGTCAAGTCTAGGGGCTAAGGTTATGGAACCAAGATCAGTTGAATTAGGAAATAAATATAATGTACCTATTTATGTGGCATCTAGCCATAAGGCAACTAAAGGAACCTATATAAAGGAGTTTGATAAATTTATGGAACAGAAAAGTATAACTGGATTAAGTTTAAGTGAAAATGTATTGATGATAACAATAAATAATGTCCCATATTCACCAAAAAGTATATCTGACGTATTTGGGAAGTTAGCCAGTGAAGAAGTAAATATTGATATGATCAGTCAAACATCTCCTAGAGAAGGATATGTAAATATATCTTTCACTACATCTAAAGAAGATGAAGAAATAATTGATAGAGTCATAAATGGATTAAAAAAAGAAATTAATAATATAAAAATCCAAAAAGATACAAATATAACTAAAATATCTGTTATAGGTATGGGAATGAGACATGAATCGGGAGTAGCATCTAAAGTTTTTAAATTATTTGCAGATCATAGTATTGAATTTAAACAAGTAACTACTTCAGAGATTAGTATTTCTTATACTATTAAATCTAAGGATAAAGAGCGAGCTATAAGTGTACTTACAAAGGAATTTAATTTATAATAACTTATTTTTAATATAATTAGTTTACTGTTATAGGAGGTATATAAACTCTTAGACTTTTCTTAATATTTATAATTTTATGAAACTATATTGACCTTGAGTAGTCTAATTAAAAATATTAATAAATAATTACTTAGAAATGTAAGTTTATAATATGGGGGTGTTACATCTGTTATATTTTGAAAAGTTTCATGGGGCAGGAAATGATTTTATTATACTTAATGGATTAGAGGAAAAACTATTATCTTTACCTGTATTAGCAAAAGATATATGTGATAGACACTTTGGTATTGGTGCTGATGGAATGATAGTAGTAGAATCTTCTAAAATAGCCGATATTAAGATGACTTTTTTTAATAGTGATGGTTCTAGGGCTCCAATGTGTGGAAATGGCATAAGATGCTTTGGGAAATATGTTTATGATAATAAGATAGTTGATAAAGAAGTGTTTGATGTTGAAACATTAGCAGGGATAATAAAGCTAGAGGTTATTCCGTCAGACAAAGGAATTGAAGGAATTAGAGTAAATATAGGGGAACCGATATTTGATAACAATAAATTTCCAATAAATACTGAAAAATCTATAGTAATAGAAGAAAGTATTGAAGTAAATAATCAAGAATTTAAAATCTCTGCACTGTTTATAGGTACTATTCATGCCGTGATATTTGTAGCTAATCTAGATGAAATAGATATAAATACTATTGGACCATGTATAGAAAATAACTCTATGTTTCCAGAGAAAACCAATATAAACTTCTGTGAGGTTATAGATAATAAAAATCTGAAGGTTATAACTTGGGAGAGGGGAGCGGGATTAACCTTAGCCTGTGGAACAGGAGCAGCAGCTACTGCTGTTATAAGCTCAATAGTTAATAAAACTGATAATAACGTAAATGTTTATGTACCAGGAGGCTTATTGAAAATAGAAAAAACGGAAGCTGGAGTATATATGACAGGGCCAGCAGAACTTATATGTAAAGGCAATTATAATTATACTAATTTAAGGAGTGATGAAGATGAAAAATGTTAATTTAGCCATAGTTGGAGCAACAGGAATGGTGGGGAGAACATTTATTAAGATACTTGAGGAAAGGAAATTTCCTGTTAATAAGATATATTTTTTGGCATCAGCTAAATCTAAGGGGGAAGTCCTTATATTTAGAGGTCAAGAGTATGTAGTTGAGGAGCTTAATGAAGAGTCATTTGATAGAGATATTGATATAGCTTTATTTTCCGCAGGAGGTGAAGTAAGTAAAAGGTTTGCTCCAGTGGCTAGAGACAAAGGAGTTATAGTTATTGACAACAGTAGTGCATGGAGGATGGATGTAGATGTACCATTAATTGTACCTGAGTCAAACCCACAGGATATAAAAGGGCATAATGGAATAATAGCTAACCCAAACTGTAGTACCATTCAAGCTATAGTACCATTAAAAGCATTAGATGATAAATTTAAAATTAAAAGAATAATTTATTCCACTTATCAGGCAGTATCTGGTTCAGGGGTAGAAGGATTAAAGGACCTTGAAGATGGAGTACAAGGACTAGAAAACTCAAAATACCCCCATCCCATAGCATTTAATTGTCTTCCCCATATAGATGTATTTATGGATAATGGTTATACAAAGGAAGAAATGAAAATGATAGAAGAAACTAAAAAAATCCTTGGAAATGATGATTTAAAAATAACAGCAACAACAGTAAGGGTACCTGTAAGACATGGTCATAGTATATCTGTAAATATAGAATTTCAAAAGGATTTTGAATTGGAAGAAGTTTATGACGTTTTAGAAAATACTAAAGGAGTAATAATAGAAGATAATCCTAAGGAAAATATTTATCCTATGCCAGTTAGGGCTGAAGGCACAGATGAAGTTTATGTAGGTAGAATTAGAAAGGATTATAGTATAGAAAATGGCCTTAACATATGGGTCGTGGCAGATAATATTAGAAAGGGAGCGGCTACAAATACAGTACAAATAGCAGAATTGTTATTGGAGGATGATGATTATGACATTATTTAGAGGATCAGGAGTTGCATTAATAACTCCTTTTGATAGCAACGGTATTAATTATGAAAAATTAGAAGAACTTATCTACTGGCATATAGAAAGAAAAACTGATGCAATTATAATATGTGGAACTACCGGAGAAACTCCCACTATGACTAAGGATGAAAAGAAGAAAATTATTAAATTTACTGTAGATAAAGTTAAGGGTAGGATTCCTGTTATTGCAGGTACAGGAAGCAATAATACTAAGGAAACTGTAGACTTAAGTAAACATGCACAGAAAGTAGGTGCAGATGGATTATTACTTGTAACACCCTATTATAATAAAACCACCCAAAGAGGGTTAATCCAGCACTATAGATTCATAGCAGATAGGGTAGATATACCTATTGTACTTTATAATGTTCCTGGAAGAACCGGGTTAAATATGTTACCAGAGACTGTAGCTGAACTTGCTAAACATCCTAATATACAGGGATTAAAGGAGGCCAGTGGTGATATTAGTCAGGTGGCAGAGATAGGAAGACTTTGTCCAGAGGATTTTGACATATATTCAGGAAATGATGATCAGATTGTACCCATATTATCCTTAGGGGGTAAAGGGGTAATATCAGTTGTGGCTAATATCTTACCAGAAGAAACCCATAATTTAGTTATAAGTTACTTAGATGGAGAAGTAATTAAATCAAGGGACTTACAATTAAGTTTAAATGGACTGATCAATTCACTATTTATAGAAACTAACCCTATACCTATAAAAGAAGCAATGAACATTTTAGGAATGGAAGTGGGAGAAGTTAGACTGCCACTGGTAAAGATGGAAACAATAAATAGAAATATACTTATAGATAATTTAGAAGAGTTAGGATTAAGTACTGGGAGGGAATGATATGATAAGGACTATTATTTATGGATGCAATGGAAAAATGGGTCAAGTTCTTAGCAAACAACTAATGAATAATGATGATTTTCAAATAATTTGTGGAATTGATAGAAATACTACTGAATACAATAATAATTATCCAGTATATAATAGCTTATACCAATATAAAGAAGAAGTAGATGTGATAATAGATTTTTCCCATAGATCTTATTTAGATGAGATATTAGAGTATTCTTTGGATAATAAGATTCCTGTAGTCATAGCAACAACAGGATTCGATGATAAAGATTTAGATAAAATTAAAGGTGCCTCTAGAGAAGTTCCTATTCTTCATTCTTCCAATATGTCCCTAGGGATTAATGTACTATCAATGGTATTAAAACAAATAAGTGAATTATTAGATGAGAATTTTGATATAGAAATTATAGAAAAACATCATAATAGGAAGATAGATGCCCCAAGTGGTACTGCATATTTATTGGCTAATACTATAAACGACTCCTTAAAGAATAAGAAACAATATGTTTACGGAAGAGAAGGTGGAGATGCAAAAAGACAAGAAAGTGAAATTGGAATACATGCCCTTCGTGGTGGGACCATATCTGGAGAACATTCTGTTATTTTTGCAGGTCTTGATGAAGTAATAGAACTAAAACATACAGCATTATCTAAAAATATTTTTGCAGTTGGAGCTATGAGGGCTGCTAGATTTTTAGTTAATAAATCACCTGATTTGTACACTATGAATGATATCTTTAACATTTAAAGGTTATTAAACTAAAGAAAGGATGAAATACAAATGAGTATTGAAAATAAAATAATTAGTAATGAAAAAAAGTTAGAGGATGCATATGAAATAGCTAGATTTATAAAGGAAGCAAAAAAATCAACTCCAATAAAGTTATATATAAAAGGAGAACTAGAGAAGATTGATTTTAATGGGTTAAAAGTTTTTGGAGAAGGTAAATCAAGAATTGTATTTGGAGAATATGATGAAATAAAAAATATTCTTATAGACTATGAGGGAGAAATTGAGGACTTTCATATAGAAAATGATAGAAGAAATTCAGCTATTCCACTATTAGACATAAAAGAAATTAATGCTCGAATTGAACCGGGAGCTATTATTAGAGACATGGTAAAAATAGGAGATAATGCAGTTATTATGATGGGATCAGTTATAAACATAGGTGCCGAAATCGGAGAAAACACTATGATTGATATGAATGTAGTGGTTGGAGCTAGAGGAACCATTGGGAAAAATGTCCATGTAGGTGCAGGGTCAGTTATAGCTGGGGTATTAGAGCCGCCTAGTAAGACTCCAGTTATTATTGAAGATAATGTACTTATAGGGGCAAATGCAGTTATATTAGAAGGTGTAAAAGTAGGAGCAGGAGCAGTAGTAGCTGCTGGGGCTATGGTTACTAGAGATGTACCTTCAAATAGTGTAGTTGCAGGTACTCCAGCAAGGATAATTAAAGAAAAGGATGCAAAAACAGCTGATAAGGTAAAAATTTTAGATGATTTAAGAAAATAATTTTGGAAAGCCATAAGGAGAGTAATTGGGGGTTTTATTATGAGAAATATAATTATGGAGGATAGAAAATATATATTAAATGTTTATAAGAGAAATAAGTTAAAGATTGTAAAGGGTAAAGGATCCTATTTATATGATGAAAAGGGAGATAAGTATTTAGATATGTATAGTGGAATTGCTGTAAATAATCTAGGATTAAGCAATCCAGATCTTTTGTCTAGAATAACCGAACAGGCATCTAAATATATCCATTTATCTAACTATTTTGTATCGGAACCTACAGTGAATCTTGCAAAGGTATTAGTTGAATCTAGTTTTGCTTCTAAAGTGTTTTTCACTAATTCAGGAACCGAGTCAAATGAAGCAGCTATTAAATTGGCAAGAAAATTTGGTAAAAGTTATCATGAAGATAAGGTGGAAATACTTACTGCATATAATTCCTTTCATGGTAGAACAAATGGTAGTTTAGCTTTAACAGGGCAAGAAAAATATCAAAAAGATTTTAGACCTTTATTACCTAAAATAAACCACTTTAAATTCAATAGCATTGAAGAATTAACAGAAAAGGTTAATAAAAATACCTGTGGAGTATTTTTAGAAATAATTCAAGGTGAAGGCGGTATTAGAGAAGTTAGTGGGGAATTTATTGAAACCCTAGTGAAACTATCTAAGGAATATAATTTTTTAATTATAATAGATGAAATTCAAACAGGACTAGGTAGAACTGGGGACTTATTTGCCTATGAAAAGTTTGAACTTAGGCCCCATATAGTTACTTTAGCTAAATCTCTAGGAGGGGGGATGCCCTTAGGAGCAATGCTTGTCAGAGAAGATATAGAAGATATACTTAAGCCTGGAGACCATGGAAGCACATTTGGTGGTAATCCAGTAGCTTGTGCTGCTGGGGAGTATGTTATGGAAACAGTATTAAAAAAAGACTTTATAAATGAAGTTAGAAATAAAAGCGATTATATATTTAAAAGGCTAAAGGAACTGAAAGGTAAGTATTCTGATATCATTAAAGAACTTAGAGGAAGAGGTTTAATGATTGGAATAGATGTTGGTGATTACGCTGAGGATATTAAGAGTAAGGCTTTAGATAAAAAATTATTATTAAATGTAACCAGTGGATCAGTTATAAGATTATTACCTGCTCTCACTATTGAAACTAAAGAAATAAAAGAGTTTTTCACAAAATTTACTGAAATATTAAGTGAAATAGAAAAAAATATTTAAAGTAAGGAGGGTAAATTTGGAAGATTTATTGACTAATATTAGTAATGAAGTAATAAAAATAAGAAGAAAATTACATCAAATACCGGAAATAGGATTTAAAGAATTTAAAACATCCCGTTACATTAAAGAGAAATTAAAAGAATATGGATATGAAATAGAAGAAGTTGCAAAGACCGGCATTATAGCTATAAAAAAAGGAAAATCCAATAAAAAGGCCATCGCCTTTAGAGCAGATATGGATGGACTTATGGTTAATGAAAAGACAAATGTTATTTATAGCTCTATACATGAAGGGAAAATGCATGCATGTGGACATGATGGCCATATGGCTATCCTATTGGGATTGGCTCTTTACTTATCAAAGATAAACAACATAGACAGAGATATAGTTCTTATATTTCAACCGGCAGAGGAAGGTCCAGGGGGGGCTAAGGTTATAGTAGATGAAGGATATTTAGATAAATATAATATTGGAGCTATCTTTGGACTCCATACATACCCTGGGATAGAAGAAGGAAAGATAGGTGTAAAAAGGGGCCCTCTTATGGCACAGAACGGAGAAATTAATATTGAGATAAAAGCTAAATCCAGTCATGGGGCAATTCCCCATAAGGGTATAGATGGTATTGTCATAGCTTCCCAATTGGTTCAATCCTATCAAAGTATTATAAGTAGAAATATAGATCCATTGGAGGGAGCTGTATTGACAATAGGTAAGATCAAAGGTGGAGAAGCTAGAAATGTTATTGCATCTAATATTAAATTGGAAGGAACAATGAGAGCTTTTAATCCTGAGGTTTATAATCTAGTAAAAGAAAGAATTTTAGACATTAATAAGGGTATGGAAAAGGCATTTAATTGTAAAATAGAAACGGATATAATAGACTTTTATCCCCCAGTAATAAATGATGACAATCTATATACTACTGTTATAAATGCACTAGGGACAGAAGAAATAATTAATATTGATCCCATGATGATTTCAGAAGATTTTTCATATTATCAGCAAGCTATACCGGGATTTTTTATGATGTTAGGATCTAGAAATATAAGTAAAGGGTTAATTCATCCCCTTCATAGTTGCTATTTCGATTTTAATGAAGGTATTTTAATAGAAGGAGTAAAGGCTTATATTAAAATTTGTGAAGAATTGGAAGTTATCTGAGGAATTATAATTGTAATTATGTATGGACTGGATATAACTAGTCCATTTTGATTTAGCTTATTTGGTATTTTGCTTAGTTTATTTCAGATTTTAGATTAACTTTTAGTTTTTGGGGGATTCGTAATCCCCCAACTTATTTAACCATCAATAGATAAGGACAAGGCATGTTTTATCTTATCCATTATATAGGCATATAAAAAATAAAGGAAAATGGAAACAAATGTAGAAAATCAATTAAATAGTATAGGTTAAAATATTATGTGAAAAAGAAACTGCCAATTCATTGGAAGTTTAAGTTAGTCATTGAATAAATCATAGGGGGGAAAAGAATGTGGAATAAAATGTCTGAGCCATGGAAAGTATGTTTTGAAGAAGCATGGGAAGCCTATTGTAGTGGTTCAATACCAATAGGAGCAGTAATAGTTTCAAAGAATGGGGAAATTATATCCAAGGGAAGAAATATGATATATGAAGATATAAAGGAACCAAGACGATTAAGTAAAAGCAGGCTTGCCCATGCAGAAATGAATGCAATATATAACTGTGAAGAAGAAGTTAAGAATACTATAATATATTCAACAATGGAACCTTGTGTTATGTGCTTTGGAGCCATTGTAATGAATAGTATTAAAGAAGTTAATTATGCTGCAAGGGATGGAGTTGCCGGTGGAGTTAACTTAAAAAACTCTTTCATAGAAAAAAGGGGCATTAAAATAAATAAACATAATCCACAACTAGAAATAGTTCAATTAGTGATAAAGACAGATTACATATACAGAAATAGGGGAGATAGAGCTGAGGAGTTATTAAGTGTTTGGGAAAAAACATGTCCAGTAGGGATACAAATAGGAAGACAATGGTATAAAGAGAATAGGTTATTAAAGTTTAAGGAAGATAAATATAGTATAGAGCAGATAATTGAAGAGATTAGTAAAAATATATAGGGGTGTTATTGTTGAAAAAATTTAAAATATATAAGTATAAAAGTTTTTGGATTATACTTATTATAATGATAATAGCATTTAAAAACTATCAGTATTTTAGACATCGAGACCTTATATCAATCATAGATAAAAGTAATATTGTGGGGTCACAGAAGGTAATTATAAGGAGAAGTGATATGAGGGATTCGATTCACTATAACTTTGATATAGATAATAAAAATGATATAGAAAAAATAATACAACTTATAAAGTCTATCGAAGTTAGAAGGTATAGTAGTGGACCCAGCGGTATCCGTTATAATGGGTGTGAGAATAGTATTGTTTTTGAAAATAAAGATAACATAATTAATATGGATATAATCGGGAATAATCATGTTAGCATTCGCTCATATCCCGACGATTTTGATTATAATACTTATAAAATAATTGGAAATATAGATGCTAGTTGTCTTGATGATATAATAGAAAAAAAGACTAAATATATAGAAAACAAGTCTGACAGTAGTTTTAATTTATATGACATATATGCAGTAGATAGAGATGGCTATTGGGATTATAAATTATCAGACGGCACACATATGTACAAAAATTTAGGGTTTAAAGAGATAAAAGATAATAAGATTAAGGTAAACATGAGATATGTTAAAGATAATATAGATAAAAGGGGAAAATATATAGATAGGATTAAAGAAAAGGAGATTGAAATAATATCAAGTCAGCTTATCATAGACGATACTATGGTATTAAAAACTCCTTTAAAGAAGGGAAATACTTGGCAAACAAAAGTTAAGCTAAATATAGGTGGTGTGGAGGAAATTTATGATGCAACAGTTACCATAGAAGAAGTTACTAAAAAAATAGTTAAAACAAGTTTAGTAGTATCAGATCTAAAAAAGTTTAAAAATAAAGAATATATAAGAACCCAGATATATCAAAAGAATTTTGGATTGATTTATGAGAAATATAATGATAAAAATGGTTTAAACCACGAAGTTAGATTAGATAAAGTCTATAAATATTCTCTACGTGAATTTATAGATCCTAGAGAATATATGAAGCTAAATGATTTAGAGGTTATTGAGGATGATTTTAACTATATAGAAAAATAGAGCAATAAAAAACAGCCATTTTTGGCTGTTTTTTACACATTAAATCTAAATTCTACTACATCTCCATCTTTCATAACATAATCCTTACCTTCAAGTCTAACAAGACCTTTTTCCTTAGCAGCTGTCATACTTCCAGAATCACTTAAATCATCATAGTGAACAATTTCTGCTCTGATAAATCCTTGTTCCATATCGGTATGAATTTTACCTGCTGCTTGGGGAGCTTTAGTTCCTTTCTTTATAGTCCAAGCTCTAACTTCTTTAGGACCAGCAGTTAAGAAAGAAATAAGACCAAGTAATGAATAACTAGCTTTTATTAATTTGTCTAGACCTGATTCTTTAAGTCCTAGTTCCTCTAGGAACATATCCTTTTCTTCTTCATCTAGTTCTGATATTTCAGATTCTATCTTTCCACAAACTGTTATAACTTCAGAGCCTTCTTTTTCAGCATAGTCTTTTAATACCTTAATATGTTCATTATTATTTTCATCTAATATATCTTCCTCAGACATATTAGCAGCATATAATACAGGCTTGTTTGATAAGAAGTTATAATGTTTCATAAGCTTAGCTTCATCTTCACTTAACTCCAAACTTCTAACAGGTTTACTTTCTTCTAAAACTTCCACAGCTTTTTTAAGTACCTTTACTTCTTTAACTAAAGATTTATCGTTCCTAGCCATTTTTTCTATTTTTGCAAGACGTTTTGAAGCTATTTCTAAGTCAGAAAGTATTAATTCTAAATCAATTATTTCAATATCCCTTAAAGGATCTATATTTCCTTCAACATGGGTTATATTTTCATCTTCGAAACACCTAACCACATGGACTATAGATTCAACTTCTCTTATATGAGATAAAAATTGATTTCCTAAACCTTCTCCTTTACTGGCACCTTTAACTAATCCCGCTATATCAAAAAATTCTATAGCTGTAGGGACTTTCTTTTGAGAATCATACATTTTTTCAAGTACATCAAGTCGTTCATCTGGTACTGAAACAACTCCAACATTTGGTTCTATAGTACAGAATGGATAGTTTGCTGATTCAGCTCCAGCTGAAGTGATTGCATTAAAAAGAGTGCTTTTACCTACATTTGGTAATCCCACAATACCTAATTTCATCTATATCTTCCTTTCAAATGTTAATAATATTATTATACAAGTTTATAGTATCAGACTAAATTATACATCAACATTGGCTAAATTTCAATAAAGAATTAAATATTAGGGAGTAGGAGGTGATATATATGAATAGAGAGAAACAAGTTAGCTCCATAATCAATTATGTCGATAATAATAAAAATTCAATAGAAAGTAAAAGAATATGTACAATGATACTGGGAGAAAAAGATAGGGAAGTTAATGATGAATTAATTAAAGAGCTCCATGCAAGGCTCCCAAGAGCTAAACAAGATGTATTAAATAGTTGTTATAACATTATAGAATAATTGGATCTTATGATTATAGATTTTCTTCAAGGGCTGAATATATTCAGCCCTATTTATAATTCAAATAAGGTTATGTTTTTTAACCCTACTTACCCCCCCCATCCACCTATCTCTAATGAAAATTTAACCCTTTTGAATAAGATTAAACTAAATATTAGGAATAAACCAAGTTTGAAAGGCAATAACCTTTTCCGTGGAACTACCATAAATAATAAACTTAAATAAAGAAATAAAAGTAAAGTCATAATGGAGGCCTCCTTAAGTTATTTATTATTTATTTTGACCATATCAAAGAAAATAATCCATTAATAGTAATAGGTAAATGTTGTTATCATTTCACTTAACATTCATTTAACAAACCATTAACAGTGCCTAAACAAACAATATACTTTTCGGTGTTATACTATCCATGTACTAAAAAACAAATAAATTTTAAAAACGAAAGGGGTAAATTATTTATGAAATTATTTACAAAATCAAAAATATTGATTTTAGCTTTAGTATTAATTTTATCAGTATCAGTATTAGCAGCATGTGGTTCAGATGAAGATACAAATGGAAATGTAAGCTCAGAGGATAAAAAATCAGATAGTAATACTAATGATTCTAGTGATAATAAATCAGATAATAATAAATTAGAAGGTACAGTTGAGATAGCAGGCTCCACATCAGTACAGCCGGTAGCAGAGAAGTTAGCAGAAGCATTTATGGATAAAAATTCAGGTCTTACTATAAATGTACAAGGGATAGGATCATCAGCAGGGGTTAAGGCAGCTAATCAAGGAACTGCTGATATAGGAACAGCGTCAAGAAATCTTAAATCTGGTGAAGAAGAGTGGGGAGTAGATGACCATGTAATCGCCTATGATGGAATAGCTGTTGTTGTTAATAACGATAATCCAATTTCAGATTTAGATAAAGAAACTATAGTTAAAATATTTAAAGGTGAAATATCTAATTGGAAAGAAGCTGGTGGAGACGATGAAGACATTATAGTAGTAAGTCGTGAAGCAGGGTCAGGGACAAGGGGAGCATTTGAAGACATACTAGACCTTAAAAAAGAAGTAAATGGTAAGGAAGTAAGTGCAGTTGTACAAGATGTGGTAGGCAACTCCAATGGAGCAGTAAAACAAAATGTTGTAAATAAGAAAAATGCTATTGGATATATATCATTTGCATACTTAGATGATAAAGTTAAAGGTTTAAAAGTGAGTGGAACAGAACCAACAGTGGAAAATGTATTAGCTGATAAATATAATATTTCAAGACCATTCCTAATGATAACTAAAGGAGAAGTTCCAAAAGAAGCCCAAGCATTCTTAGACTTTGTATTTAGTCCAGAAGGTCAAAAAATAGTAGGAGAAGAACAAATACCTGTAAAATAAAAAAATATGTAATTATAAAGTTATCGGCATCGACTCTGCATTGTATGTGGAGTCTTTGCCCATGTTAAACAGTTATTGAAATATTCGGATTTTTATTTGGAGGTGACTATATTGGAAAAGAGTAGTGAAGTATTAACTAGAGGTTTAAGTAGGTCAAGTATAAAAGATGATGGAAATAATAAAGTTAATAGTTCAGCTTCAATGGAACAAAATAAGTGGGTAACTTTATGGGAGAAAGTAGTAGAAAAAATATTTTTAATTAGTGCAAGCATGGCTATATTAAGTGTTGCAATAATTACAATATTTATTTTCATAAAAGGTGGTCCCGCTATATTTAAGATAGGAGTTTTTGATTTTATTTTCGGAACTGATTGGTATCCTGAGGCAGAGATATTTGGTATAGGACCGATGATATTGGCTTCAATATATGCAACTGTAGGGGCTATAATTATTGGAGTGCCAATTGGAATATTAACGGCAGTATTTATTTCAGAGATAGCGCCAAAGGGAATAACTAAGATTATAAAGCCTGCAGTGGAGTTATTAGCAGGTATTCCATCGGTAGTATATGGTTTCTTTGGTTTAATTGTTATACTTCCTATGATTGATAAATATTTTGGTGGTGGAGGTAATAGTTTATTAGCGGCCTGTATAATTTTAGGGATGATGATTTTACCTACTATTATCAATATATCTGAAACAGCAATAAAAGCAGTACCTAAAGAGTACAAAGAAGGTTCATTAGCAATGGGAGCCTCTAAAATACAAACTATTTTTAAGGTTGTTTTGCCGGCTGCAAAATCTGGGATTTTAGCAGCGATTATATTAGGAATCGGAAGGGCCATTGGAGAAACCATGGCGGTTATATTGGTTGTGGGAAATACTGTTCAAATTCCAGGTTCACTTTTAGATAGTGTTAGACCCATGACATCAAATATAGCACTTGAAATGGGATATGCCTTTGGTTTACATCAAGAAGCCCTTTTTGCCACAGGAGTAGTATTATTTATATTTATTATGTTATTAAATGTATTACTAGGTGTAGTAACCCATAAGGTAGGTGAATAATTATGAAAAAGAGAGTAATAATCGATAATTTATTAAAGGGTATAATAATATTATCTTCTGTGGTAACAGTGGGATTTTTAGCTTGGATTCTTCTTTATGTTATTATGAACGGATTTAGTGGAATAAAACTAGACTTCTTGCAGGAGATAGTACCCTATATAATTAGTACAGTATATATGATATTGGTAACTATAGTGATATCTACACCAATAGGAATTGGAGCGGCTATTTACTTGGTAGAATATGCGAAACCTGGAAAAGTAGTTAAAGCTATCAGATTTGCCACAGAAAGTTTAGCTGGAATTCCATCAATTGTTTTTGGATTATTTGGATTTATATTTTTTGTTACAACACTAAACTTTGGATGGTCTATTTTATCGGGAGCCTTAACATTAAGTATAATGGTGTTACCAACAATAGTAAGAACTACAGAGGAAGCATTAAAATCGGTTCCTAACTCTTATAGGGAAGGTAGCTTAGGACTAGGGGCATCAAAGCTAAGAACAATTAGAAAGGTTATTTTACCAAGTGCCATACCGGGAATATTAACATCGGTAATATTAAGTATAGGTAGGATTGTAGGAGAAACGGCGGCTATTTATTTAACAGCTGGAACAGCTAAATGGATTCCCGACAGTGTTATGGATGGTGGAAGAACATTGGCTGTACACTTATATTATTTAGCATCTGAAGATGTTAATTTTGAAAAAGCTTTTGCAACGGGAACAGTTCTGATAATTATAATCTTGGCCATTAACTTAACAGCAAATGCACTGGGTTCTAGATTAAACAAAAGAAAGGCTTAATGATTAGAAGGGGTGAAAAATATGAGTAAAACTAAAATGTCTATAAAAAATCTGGATTTGTTCTATGGTGATTTTCAGGCTTTAAAAAATATTAATTTAGATATAGAAGAAAATAAAATCACAGCTTTAATAGGGCCATCTGGATGCGGAAAGTCTACTTTTTTAAAAACTTTAAATAGAATGAATGATTTAGTTGAGGGAGTTAAAATTAAAGGAAATGTCCAATTAGAGGGAAAAAACATATATAAAAATGTTGATGTTATAAAACTAAGAAAAAGAGTTGGAATGGTGTTTCAGAAACCCAATCCATTTCCAATGAGTATATATGATAATGTGGCATATGGTCCAAGGGCCCATGGTGTTAAAAAGAAATCAACCCTAGATGAAATAGTAGAAAAAAGTTTAAAAAGAGGGGCATTATGGGACGAGGTAAAGGATAGATTAAAGAAAAATGCTCTAGGGCTATCAGGGGGACAACAGCAAAGGTTATGTATTGCAAGGGCATTGGCGGTAGAACCAGAAGTATTACTAATGGATGAGCCAACATCAGCTTTAGATCCAATTGCAACTGGGAGAATAGAGGAATTAGCAAAAGAATTAAAAAATCATTACACTATAGTTATGGTTACCCATTCTATGCAACAGGCGGGAAGAATATCAGATAATACAGCCTTTTTCCTATTGGGAGAACTAATAGAATATGGTTCTACTAAAAAGATTTTTTCAAATCCAGATAATCAAAAAACAGAGGATTATATTACAGGTAGGTTTGGTTAATATTAAAATGTGAAGGGGATGGAAAGATGAGAAAGTATTTCGATGAGCAATTGGAACAATTAAAAACTCAGTTATTAAAAATGGGAGCACTGGTAGAAGAAGAGATAGATATAGCTATAAAGTCACTAATAGACCAAGACCTTGAGTTAGCAGAAAAAGTTTTTGAGTTAGAAAGAAAGACTGATGAATTAGAATTGATTATTGAAGATAAGTGTTTAGATTTGTTGGCACTTCAGCAGCCTATTGCTAAGGATTTACGAATGATAAGTACTATTTTAAAGATAATAACTGACTTAGAAAGAATCGGAGACCATGGAGTAAATATTGCTAAGGTTACATTAAAAATTGGAAAAGAAAAACTAATAAAACCCCTTATAGATATTCCTAGAATGTCTGATATAACTAGAAAGATGATAAAAATGAGTTTAGATAGTTTTATTAGTGAAGATTCGGAAAAAGCTAAAAAGGTAGCAGAGATGGATGATAGTATAGACATTATCTATGAAGATATATATATAGAACTATTGGAGATGTTAAGTAACAATAAAAAGGTAATGAATCAAGTAATAGACTTGTTGTTTATAGGAAGATATTTAGAAAGAATAGCAGATCACACAACTAATATTTGTGAAGGAATAATATATATGACAACTGGAGAGAGACTGGAATTTTAAAAAAGAATATATTTCCTTATATTCTTTTTTTTGTGTTGATATTTATATATATAAAAACCTCTTAAATAAGACACAATAAAGTTTAGGAGGTGTATAAATGTGTTAAAAAACAAAAAATATCTTATTTCAACTTTAGTTATTCTTTTGCTATTAGCCATGGTTTCAGTAGGATGTCAACAGGGAGAAGAAAAGCCAAATTTAGATAACAATAATATGAATGGTACAGATGATAAAGAGTATGGTGGAAATGTAGATGATGATGCTAATATAGACGATGATAATGATATGTTAAACAATAATAACATGAACAATAATATGAATGAAAATGGTATGAATAATAATATGTCCGCCAGAGCAGATAGAATAGCTAATAAAATAACAACTATGGATAATGTTGATAGGGCTACAGTAATAATTACTGGAGATACAGCATTAGTTGGTGTAGATATGAATGGTAATACCACAGGTAATATGACAACGACTGTTGAAAATGACATAAAAAAAATGGTTAAAAATACAGACAATCAAATAGATAATGTATCGGTTACAACTGATCCAGACCTATTTGATAGATTAGACAATATTTATGAGTCCACAAGAAATGGTAGACCTGTTTCTGGTTTTGCAGATGAAATAGAAGAAATAATGAGAAGAATTACACCAAATATGTAAATAAAATTAAATAAAGCTTTACAAGTATTTTGAATAATTAATTCTAAATCCCCATATTATTTACAAAGACTAAATAATATGGGGGATTTTTATGTTTAAAAAACTATTTATAAATAAAAATACAATTTATATTTTTATGTTTATATTTTTTACATCTTTATTTTTATCATACAGGGATCCACTTGAGAATATTTTTATAACTATTGCCTTTCTTGGTCTTATATTAATTATAAAGAATATATCTTTTCTTAATGATAAAAATAACTTAATAGCATTTATTATATGCATAATTATTTTTTATATAATGTCAGTACTCTTTATATATAATCAGCATTATCCTATAACTAAGAAGAGCAACTTAAGAAATAATAATTCCGATATAGCCGTTTTATTAGTATACGATGGGGAAAGTCCAAAATATAATATGTCTAAGTCAATAACTAATATTAATCTTAAAGATGAAATTGTAAATAAAGCAATGTTACCATTTTCTTTAAATAAAATAAAAAAACAGTATAAATCCATTGGAAAAAGTAATTACAAAAGTAATACTAAAAAAATAGCTGATGAAGTTAACCGAATACTTTCTAATGAATACAAAATTTATTTAGGTTATTTATATGATACACCCTATATAGAAGAAGAAATAAATCAAATATTAACAGATGGACATAATAAGATAATAACTGTACCAATATATTTAACAAAAAATAAAAGTTATTGTTTGTTTAGAGAGAGAATTAATAAAATGCATTTATCTAAAACTAATGCTCAAATAAGGCACACTAAAGACTTAGTAGATAGTGAAAGTATATTTAATAGTTTTATAAATAAAATAAATTCAAATATAAACAAAGAGAAATTACTAAATACAGGAATAGTATTAATAGGGTCTCAAGAAGGAAGTAAAGAATCTACTGAAAAAGATTTTGCTTTTAGAAATAAAATCAAAGAATACTTGATTGAATATCTTAAAATATCAGAGGATAGGATAGCTATTTGCTGGGATAATAATTCAGGCTCTAATTACATAAAAGAAGTAAAAAAGATGTTAGAATATGGTGTTGGAGAAATACTTTGTATCTACGTAAAACCATCGGTTACATATATAGAAAATAATCTTATAATTAATAATCTTCTTAATGAAATAGAGCTACCCGATGGAGCAAAAATAAAAGTTATAGACGGTTTTTTAGAGGATAATAATTTTATATATGATATAAAGAGAAGAGTTAGAAGTAAGAATGTTATTGAGTGGAATTAGAAACATTTTTATTACTAGCTATAATTAAAATTTAAATTGTGGTAATAATAAAAGATAGTATATTAGATATAGTGTTTCGCATTTTTAACAAAGTAAGGAGGAAAAAGCTTGATAAACAACTTTAGATCTAAAATAGATGATGGAATATATATGAACTTAATTAATACAGATAAGTTTAAAACTAATTTAGTTAGTATATATATAGTGAGACCCTTATTAAGAGAAGAAGCTACTAAAAATGCATTGCTTCCCTTGGTGTTGAGAAGGGGAAGTGAAAGATATAGAACATCTTTAAACATACAGAAGGAATTAGATAAATTATACGGAGGAAATTTAAATGTAAGTGTTACAAAAAAGGGAGAACGGCAAATAATAAGGTTCGCAATAGAAATAGTTAATAGTAAATTTATTAAAGAAGACAGTTTATTTGATAAATCATTGAAAATATTAAATGAAATAATTAATAATCCATTAATAAATGATGGGAAATTTGATGATAAGTATGTAGAACAGGAGAAAAGAAACTTAGTAGATAGGATAAAAAGTAGAATAAATGATAAGAAATCCTATGCTGTAGATAGATGCATAGAAGAAATGTGTAAAAATGAAAATTATAGTATATATAAATTTGGTTTTATTGAAGATATTAAGGATATTGATAGTGAAAGTTTATTTACCCACTATAAAAAAATTATTGAGACCAGTCCAATAGAAATAAATATAGTGGGTAATATACCCAAAGATTATGCTCTAAAAGCTGCAGAAAAGTATTTAAGCTTTCAGCGACAAGAGATTATTAATATACCTAGGGAAAATGTATTAAAGGACATACAAACTAAAAATAGAATATATGAAGAGATGGAAGTGAATCAGGGGAAATTAACGATAGGATTTAGAACTAATATACCCTATGAAGATGATTTATACGAAGGTATAATATTGGCAAGTAATCTTTTAGGGGGAGGTACCAATTCTAAACTATTTAAAAATGTAAGGGAAAAAGAAAGTCTGGCATATTATATATATGCTAAAACCTATAAATTAAAATCCCTTATGATTATTGCATCGGGAATTGAATTTGAAAACTTTGATAAAACATTAGATATAATTAAAAAACAAGTTGAGGAATTAAAAGAAGGTACATTTACAGATGAGGATATTAAACATTCAAAAAATGCCATTGTAACTTCTATTAGATCAATGATTGATAGTAATTATTCGTTATCTGAGTTTTATTTTACTCAGATACTTACCAATGAAAGTAAATCTATAAATGAAATGATAGATAAAATAAGGGGAGTCACAAAAGAAAATATTATAAAAGCAGCACAAAAAATTAGTTTAGATACTATCTATTTCTTAAAAAACAAAAGGGAAATGGAGGAAGAAAAGGTTGAATAAAATATATAGTGAAAATAAAAGACTGGAAGAAAAGATTTATTTGCGAGAACTTGATAATGGATTAAAGATATTCTTTATGCCTAAAGAGGGATATACAAAAAAGCATGCAATTTATGCAACCAATTATGGTTCAAATGATAACAAGTTTATACCATTGGGAGAAAGTGACTCCATAGAAGTTCCGGAGGGGATAGCACATTTTTTAGAACATAAGCTTTTTGAACAACCAGAAGGTAATATTTTCAATGAATTTTCTCAATTAGGATCATATGTAAATGCTTTTACTAATTATAATCAAACGGCTTATTTGTTCTCATGTACAGATAAATTTTATGAAAATCTAGATTTATTAATAAAATTTGTACAGAGTCCTTATTTTACAGATGATAGTGTGGAAAAGGAAAAGGGAATTATTGAACAGGAAATAAGAATGTACGATGATTCTCCAAGATGGAGAGTATTTTCAAATTGCCTATCAGGACTTTATAAAGAATATCCCGTTAGGGTAGATATTGCGGGAACTGTAGAGAGTATAAAAGAAATAACAAAGGAAGATTTATATAAATGTTATAATACATTTTATAATCCTAAAAATATGATATTATTTATTATAGGAGATATTGATTTTGATAAGGCTTTAAATATTATAGAAAAACATCAAAATCCCAGTATTGATAATGGGATTATAAAAAGATTTTATCCAAAGGAACCAAGGGAAATAAATGAATCCCTTATTGAAACAAATTTAAGTGTTTCTACACCCCTTTTTAATATTGGTTTTAAGGATCTGAACATAGGTTTTGGTGGGACTAGATTAATAGAAAAAGAAATGGTTACTAATATATTACTTGATTTAATGTTTGGAGATAGTACTGAATTTTATAATACACTATATGATAAAGGGTTAATTAATAAGTCTTTTGGGGCACAGTATGTTGGAAATAAAGGATATGGTCATACTATAATCGGTGGTGAATCAGAAAATCCTAAGAGGATTCTAAATGAGATTCTTAATCACTTAAAAAGTATAAAAGAATCAGGATTGTTAAAGGATGATTTTAACAGAGTAAAGAACAAGATGATGGGTTATTATATAATGGATTTTAACTCTATAGAATCAGTTGCCAGTTCCTTTATATCTAAATATTACAATGGTGCTTCCATATTGGATTATTTAAGTATAATAGAAGATATAACCCTAAATGATATAATGGAAAGGCTAAATGAACATTTAACAGCAGATAACTATACGTTATCTATAGTAAAACCCAGTTAGTTTGTTGACACAATATGCTAATATGTAATATTATATATTAAAGTGTAATAAGAAGTCTAACAAAGAGAATATTATTTAGGTATAATGGATTTTGGAAAAAAAGACTTTGGGGCTTCAATATATTGAAGCCCTACACATATTTTATCCTGCTAAATCCCTGTACTTTCCTCTCTGCACAAACTAGGAACAAAAAAGTACTAGGGTAATTTTATTTATAATTTACATAATTAAACTAAATACAAAATATGAGGAGGTAATTAAATGGATCCAGTAGCTTTTGAGATATTTGGATTATCTGTTAGATGGTATGGAATAATTATTGCCACAGGATTAGCTTTGGCTACTATAGTGGCTTTGAGGGAAACCAGAAGGATTGGTTTTGATGAAGAGTATTTGATAGACTTGCTTATTTTTGCAGTACCAGCAGCCATTATAGGTGCAAGGATTTACTATGTTATTTTTTCTTGGGAACAATACCAAGGAGATATATTAAAAATGATAAATATTAGAGGTGGGGGTTTAGCCATCCATGGTGCCATTATCGCCAGTGTAATAACAGCCATAATATTTAGTAAGAAAAAGAAAATAAGCTTTTGGAAATTGGCAGATATAGCAGCTCCAAGTATTATTTTAGGTCAAGCCATAGGTAGATGGGGAAATTTTATAAATAAAGAAGCCTATGGAGGACCTACTGATTTACCATGGGCAATTGTAGTCAATGGTCAAAAAGTACATCCTACTTTTTTATATGAATCTTTATGGAACTTTTTAGTTTTCGGATTCTTAATATGGTATAGAAAAAATAAAGTTAAAGTGGAAGGAGAGGTATTTTTACTATATATAGCATTTTATTCAGTTGCTAGGTTCTTTATAGAAGGCCTTAGAACAGATAGTTTAATGTTAGGCTCCATAAGAGTAGCACAACTAATTAGTATAGTACTGATAGCTTCTTCTATGATTTTATTTTATATGAGAAGAAAAAAGTATTCATTAAATGATAGTAAAAAACATTAGTTTAGGAAAATTAAAATAAATATAATCAAAAACTATAATAAATGGAAGAAAAATGAAGATATTTTGTGTCTAATTAATAAATTACATGTTGATACTCCTAAAAGAATATTGACATATTTTAATCTCTATAATAGAATAAAGTCACCCTATGAGAAGGTGGGATGGAAAAATGAGATTAAATGATGAAATTAGTGTTTTGAGGGACAAGCTTAATAAGTCAGTATTGGATAATGATAACTATGAAGTCGTTTATAGTCTTAGTGTTGAGCTTGATGAATTAATAGCATTATATTACCGACAGACAGAAAAAAAGTATGCAAATTAGACTTAAATAATAAAAAATTATATTAATTATAAAGGAGCTAGTGTATTAAAGACTAGGTTCTTTTTTTTTGCGTTAATATGTCGTATTACCTAGTATTATGTAGCAATAAATAGCACAAAGGACCTATATTTAAAAAAATAAATTTTTTTTTTATATATTAAAGGAATTAAAGAATTACTATAGAATAAATACAATGTGGTGGAAAGTGGTAGTAAGTGGGGAGTTTTTCCTTCGAAATGGAGTGGAGTTTATGTTTATTGGAGAGTATTATCATTCTTTAGATAAAAAGGGAAGGGTCATTATTCCATCCAAGCTCAGGGATGAGCTAGGAGAAGTTTTTGTTATGACAAAGGGACTGGATAATTGTTTGTTTGTTTACCCTTTGGAAGAATGGAAAAATTTTGAAGATAAACTAAAAAAACTTCCATTAACCAGCAAAAATGCTAGAGCTTTTGTTAGATTTTTTTTCTCTGGAGCCACAGAATGTTCATTAGATAAGCAAGGGCGGGTTTTGATACCGTCAAATTTAAGGAAACATAGTTATTTGGAAAAAGAAGCAGTGATAATAGGAGTATCTAATAGATTAGAAATATGGGATAACGATAATTGGCTGAAATATAATGATGATGATAATTTAAGTTATGATGATATAGCAGAAAAAATGGCTGAACTTGGAATATAAGTTATAAGATAAATAATTTAGTCAATAATATATATAATTGAGACAAAAAGATATTAGAATTTAATCTAAGATAATAGTATATACAATAAATAAATTAGAGGTGGATAAATTGAAATTTAATCATATTCCGGTTATGTTAGAAGAAGTTATTAAGGGATTAAATATTAAGAAAGATGGTATTTATGTTGATGGCACATTAGGAGGAGCTGGACATTCTAAAGAAATTGTTAGAAGGCTTACCACTGGTAGGCTTATAGGCATAGATCAAGATACTAATGCAATAGAAAAAGCCACTAAGGAGTTGTCAAATTATAAAGATAAAGTTGATATAGTGCATAGTAATTTCAGAAATATGAAAAGCGTACTAAATAACTTAGGGATTAATAAAGTTGATGGGGTATTACTGGATTTAGGAGTTTCTTCTCATCAATTGGATGAAGGAGATAGGGGATTTTCCTACAAACAGGATGCCTATTTAGATATGAGAATGGACACAACAAGGGATTTTAAAGCATGGGATGTTATAAATAAATATAAAGAAAAAGATCTAAAGAGGATAATAAAAGAATATGGGGAAGAAAACTGGGCTGCTAGGATTGCAAAGTTTATAGTGAATGAAAGAAAAGATAAATCCATCGATACAACTGGAGATTTAGTAGAAATAATAAAAAAAGCTATACCTAAAGGGGCTAGACAGGATGGGCCCCATCCGGGAAAACGAACTTTTCAAGCTATTAGGATAGAGGTTAATCAAGAGCTATCTATATTAAAGGATGCGATAATAGATATATGTGATTTAGTCAAAGATGGAGGAAGAATTTGTATAATAACGTTTCATTCACTGGAGGATAGGATAGTTAAAAAAACATTTAAAGAATTAAATCTAGATTGCATATGCCCCCCAGAGTTTCCTATTTGTAAATGTAATAAGAAAAGAGAAGTTAAAATAATTACAAGAAAGCCTATAGTAGCAGGAGATAAGGAACTTGAGGAAAATCCTAGGTCTAGAAGTGCTAAACTTAGAATAGCAGAAAAGGTTTAAAATGAAAGTTAAGGTTCTAAAATATGAGAGAGGTGAATAAAATTGTTAGTAGCTAAAAAAGATTCAACCTCGTATCTTGATAATAATCAAAATCCTGAAAAGCCTAAAAGGATGAAGAAAAAAAATAAATATAACAGAAAAAATAGAGTAGGGATTAAGTTAAAGGTATTTATATATGCCATTGTTATGTTGATATTTTGTTTATCTATTTTGCTAAGATATGCACAAATAACTGGAATAAGATATGAGATAAGTGAAATTGACACTAATATATCAAAGTTAGAAAGGAAAAAGCAAAATCTAATAGTGAAATTAGATGAAATAAAAGAGTCAGATTGGATTGAAAAAGAAGCTAAAGAAAAACTAGAAATGGTATATCCAACTGAGAATCAGGTAGTTTATTTAGATATTAATAATAACTCTAGCGAAGTAGCTAAAGCTGAAGATAATGGTAAACCAAGGGACAATGATGATTTTATATTTTTAAAATCCTTTAAAGGATGGTTAGATAAGATAATGAATATTTTCTAGGAGGTCATTAAGTGTCTTCACCTACTATATCTTCTAAAAGGCGATTAATTTTAATGCTGTTGTTTGTGACAATAACTTCCCTAATTTTAGTTTTCAGAATTGGTTACTTACAGATAGTGAAGGGAGATTCATTGAAGGAAGGGGCAATTAATCAATGGTCCAAGGATATTCCTATAGACCCTAAAAGGGGAAAAATATATGATAGAAATAGAAAGGTTATTGTTACAAATATTAATGCATATAAGGTGGAATGTACACCGGCAGATATTGAAAATCCAAAAAAGACGTCGATGGAACTGTCTAGAATATTAAAACTTAATGAAAAAGAGGTAATGGAGAAAATAACCAAAAAACAAAGATTAGTCAAGATTAAACAGTGGATTAATGAAGATCAAGAAAAGGCTTTAAGAAAAGCGGATTTAAAGGGAGTATTTATTGTTCCAAACAACAAAAGACTATATTTATATGGCAACTTTGCACCCTATATAGTGGGATTTACTAATATAGATAATAAAGGACTTTATGGAATTGAAAGAACCTTTGACAAGTATCTAACAGGAATGCCCGGTAGAATAGTACATAATACTGATTCACTGGGAAGACAACTACCCTATAATAATGAAAGATTTATAGAACCTAAACAGGGATTAAATTTAGTTCTGACAATAGATGAGGCCATACAGCATTTCGCGGAGAAAGCTGCATTGGAAGCCCAGGTGAAAAATAAAGCGAAAAAGGTTACAGTAATAATGATGGAACCAAATACCGGAGATATTCTAGCTATGGCAACAAAACCTGATTATAATCCAAATAGTCCTAGAAAACCTTTAAATGAAGAATTAAAGACTAAGTGGAGTGGATTATCAGAACAAGAATTAGTTAAAGAATGGAACAATATTTGGAGGCCATATCCCATATCAGATACCTATGAACCTGGTTCCACATTTAAAATAATTACTTCAGCAGCTGGACTAGAAGAGAAAGTTGTAAATAAGGAGAGTGAGTTCTATTGTGGGGGATATATAACTGATATACCCGGTGCCAAATTAAAATGTTGGCGATATTATAGACCCCATGGTCATGAAACCTTTGTCGAGGGTGTCCAAAATTCATGCAACCCCGTTTTTGTTAAAGTAGCTCAAAGATTAGGAAATGAAAAAATGATAGAGTATATTAAGGCCTTTGGATTTGGGGAAAAGACTAATATTAATTTACTGGGAGAACAAACAGGAATTATTCCTAGAAATCCCGATACCATGAGGGAAGTGAGATTGGCTACAGTTGCATATGGCCAAGGAATATCAGTAACACCTATACAACTTATTACAGCAGTATCAGCGGTGGCTAATGGCGGGAAGTTGATGGAGCCCAGATTAGTTAAGGAAATGGTAGATGAAAAAGGAAATGTTATCCATAAGGTTAAGCCTAAGGTTAGAAGACAGGTTATTTCTGAAGAAACATCAAAAACTTTATTGGAAATTCTTCAGTCAGTGGTTTCAGATGGTACAGGTGGTAAAGCCTATGTTGAAGGATATAGAATTGGTGGTAAAACTGGTACTGCTCAAAAAGTTATAGACGGGAGATATGCTTCCGGTAAATATATAGCTTCTTTTATGGCTATAGCACCTGCAGATGATCCTAAAGTAGTGGCCTTGGTAATAATAGATGAACCTAGTACCGGTGTTTATTATGGAGGACAGATAGCAGCCCCTGTTGCTGGGCAGGTTATAAAAGAAACTTTAGATTATTTGGAAGTAGAACCTAAATACAATAAGGAAGAATTGGAAAATAGAAATAAAAAACGTGTTATGGTTCCAGACTTAAGAAACTTAAATATAATTGATGCTACGAAAAAACTAGATAAACTAGGTCTTAAATACAATACAGATGTTTTGGATGTGAATAAAGAGGATATAGTCATAGACCAATTTCCAATGCCTAATACCAAAGTGAAAGAAAAGTCTGTTATAGATATATTTGTTAGAAATAGAAAAGAAAAAAATGAGACAGTGGTTATACCGAATTTAACAGGTAAAACTAGAGAAGAAGCTATAAAAACTCTAAATAAATTAAATTTGAGGTTTAAGTTTACAGGGAATGGTAGGGTTATAGAACAGCAGCCAAAAGCTGGAAAACAAGTAGAATTTAATTCATTAATAGAAATTAGGTTTGGAAAGGTTGAAGATAAGGAAAAAAGTTAATAATATAAAAAGGCAACTTCAAATATAGGTTATGTTTGAAAGTTGCCTTTTAAATAGACAATTATGTAATAATGTTATAATATATAGTTCGGTAGGTATATAATTAAATTATATGGGGGGGTATTTGTGAATCTCAGTGAGATAATAGATGGTATTAAAATATTAGATATAAAGGGAAATACAAATATTACTATTGATGAGATAACTGATGATTCAAGGATAAAAACTTCTAATGGTTTGTTTATTGCTTTAAAGGGTGTAAAAGGTTTATGTTTAGATGGTCATAGGTTTATAAATGAAGCAATAGCTAATGGAGCCAAAGGGTTAGTAGTAGAACGGGATGTAGCAGTTAAAGGGGATATAACTATTGTAAAAGTAGAAAATACAAGAAAAACTATGGCTCTAATGATGTCAAATTTCTATAAAAAACCTTCAAAAAAATTTGATTTAATAGGAGTAACTGGGACTAATGGAAAAACATCAGTGAGTTATTTGACTAAATCCATATTTGATAGAGACAATAGAAATACAGGACTTATTGGTGGAATAGGTTACATAATAGATAAGAAGTTAAAGAAAACTAACAACACTACTCCTAAATCCATAGATTTACAAAAGATATTTCATTATATGGTTGAAGAAAAAATAGATAGTTGTATAATTGAAGTGTCATCCCAAGGCCTTGACTTTCATAGAGTAGATTATTGTGATTTTGATGTAGGGGTG
This sequence comes from Dethiothermospora halolimnae, assembly GCF_037577855.1. Lineage (NCBI taxonomy): Bacteria > Bacillati > Bacillota > Tissierellia > Tissierellales > Thermohalobacteraceae > Dethiothermospora > Dethiothermospora halolimnae. The sequence goes on from NZ_JBAKFX010000009.1 coordinate 63,751, forward strand.
TTTACAAATTTAACATCTGAACATTTGGATTATCATAAAACAATGGAAAATTACCTAAATGCTAAAATGAAACTTTTTTTTATGACTAAAAAATATAACATAATTAATGGTGACGATAAATATGGAAAAGTTGCAATAAACAGAATAAAAAATCTAAATACTAATTTACTTATTTATGGTTTAAAGGATGAATATGATGTTTATGCTACTGATATAACTTATTCAGCCAGTGGAGTTTCATTTAATCTTTCTACCCCTAAAGGAAGTATATATATTGATATGAATACTCCAGGTCTTTTTACAGTGTACAATGGATTGGCAGCTGCCAGTTGTGGCTATGTATACAATATGGACTTAGAAACAATAAAAGAAGGTCTTGAGGATGTTAAAGGAGTAAGGGGAAGGTTTGAGGTTGTACCTACTAATAAAAATTTTACAGTTATAATTGATTTTGCCCATACCCCCTATAGCTTAGAGATGGCATTAAAAACCATTAAAGAATTTGCTAAGGGAAGGATAATTGTATTGTTTGGTGCTGGAGGAGATAGGGATAAATCTAAAAGAAGTATCATGGGAGAAGTGGCAGGGCTAAATAGTGATTTATGTATAGTTACATCGGATAACCCCAGAACAGAAAATCCAGATGAAATTATAGAAGGTATTATTAAAGGAGTTAAAAAGGTTAATGGAAACTTTATTAAAATAACAGATAGAAAAAAAGCTATAGAATATGTCATATTAAACCATAAATCGGAAGATGTTATCTTATTAGCTGGAAAAGGGCATGAAACATATACCATAATTGGGAAAAATGAAATTCCATTTGATGAGAGAGAAATTGTAAAGAACATATTGAAGAAGCTTAAATAATAAGTAATAATATAGAGTACATGAGAGGAGCAGGTAAATGATTGATTATATTGATATGATTAGAACTATTATTATCTCCTTTATTATAACATTGGTATTAGGTCCTATAGTTATACCATTGTTGAGAAGGTTAAAGGTAGGTCAAAGTATTAGAGAGGAAGGTCCAAAATCCCACTTTAAGAAACATGGAACTCCTACTATGGGAGGGATTATGTTTTTATTAGCTCTGATTATAACTGCTTTAACATCAGGGATGGTTAATAAAGATATGATTGTTTTATTGACTGTTACCATAGGTTTTGGAATAGTAGGTTTTATAGATGATTTTATAAAGGTTGTATTAAAAAGAAATCTAGGCTTAAAGGCATATCAAAAGCTTATCTTCCAAATAGTAATAGCTGTGGCTTTGGCCATTTATCAATCTAAGCATTCAGTTAATGGAACTTCGGTTATAGTTCCTTTTACAAATAAATCAATAGATTTAGGTGCATTATATATACCCTTTATAGCTTTTGTTGTGGTGGGGACTGTTAATAGTGTAAATCTTACTGATGGGTTAGATGGTCTATCATCAGGTGTTACCCTTATAGTATTATCCTTCTTTGGTCTTATAGCATTATCCTTTGGAAGAAGTAGTGAGGCTATTTTTAGTGCAGCATTAGCAGGGGGATGCTTAGGCTTTTTAAGATATAATTCCCATCCGGCTAGAGTTTTCATGGGTGATACCGGCTCATTAGCCTTAGGTGGTGGGGTGGCCACTGTAGCTATATTATTAAACTTGCCCCTATTTATTCCAATAGTAGGAGGTATATATTTTGCTGAGGCATTATCTGTGATTATTCAGGTAGCATCCTATAAGCTTAGAGGGAAAAGGGTATTTTTAATGAGTCCACTACATCATCATTATGAACAAAAAGGTTGGAAAGAAACAAAAATAGTAATTGTATTTTGGACAATAACTGTTATATTATGCCTTATAGGCATATTAGGATTAAAATAAAATTAATGGAGTAGGTGGTAATTGTGAACTTAGAGGATAAGAATGTCTTAGTTTTGGGGCTAGCAATAAGTGGGGTGTCAACTGCAAAGGCCTTGAAAAGACTAAATGCTAATGTAACTATTAGTGATATGAAAACTGAAGAACAGTTAGAGGAATATGTTAATGAATTGAAGGGACTAGAGATTATCTATGTATTAGGTAATAATGATGTGAACTTAGATAATATAGATTTAATAGTTAAAAGTCCGGGTATACCATTAGATGTACCATTATTAGTAGAAGCTAAAGCTAAGGAAATAGAAGTAATTAGTGATATTGAATTGGCCTCTAGAATATCTAAAAATCAAATGATTGCCATTACAGGGACTAATGGAAAAACCACAAGTACCACTCTTATAGGGGAAATATTTAAAAGTAGTGATATAAATTGTCACGTCACAGGAAATATAGGAGTGGGAATACTTTGGGAAATTGTAAACTCAAAAGAAGAAGATGTTTTTGTGGTGGAGGCCAGTAGCTTTCAACTAGAGAGTACTAAGTACTTTAAGCCAAAAGTTAGTGTTATAATAAACATAACACCAGATCACATTAACTGGCACAAAACATTTGATAATTATGTAAAGTCAAAGAAAAAAATAGTAGCTAATCAAGACGATAAAGATTTTACTATATTGAACTTTGATGATCCAATTCTTAAACAATTAGGGAAGGAACTAAAATCTAATGTTATATATTTTAGTTTGAAATCAAAGTTAGATAATGGGATATATTTAGATGAAAATAATATTGTAATGAAGAGTAAAGATAAAGTTAGTAAAATTATGGAAATAGATGACATAAAAATACCTGGAGAACATAGTATTGAGAATATAATGGCCTCTATAGGTGCATGCTTAGCTATGGGTTTAGAAATAGATAAAATAAAAAAAGCAATAATAGATTTCAAAGGAGTAGATCATAGGCTTAAATATGTAGATAATATAAATGAAATAACTTTTTATAACGACTCAAAAGGAACTAATCCAGTATCATCAATTGCAGCTATAAAGGCAGTGAAAAAACCTATTATTTTGATTGCTGGAGGGTATGACAAAGGGAGTGACTTTACCGACTTTATAAAAAGTTTTAATAATAAAGTGAAATCTTTAATTCTTTTAGGAGAAACTGCCGAGAAAATTAAAAATGCTGCCACTGATCTAGGTTATAAAGACATATATATAGTTAAAAATATGAAAGAGGCAGTTGTTAAAAGCTATGAACTTGGATGTAGAGGAGATAATGTATTGCTATCACCAGCTTGTGCCAGCTGGGGTATGTATAAAAACTATGAAGAAAGAGGCAATGATTTTAAAAGAGCGGTATATGATTTAAGGAGGGCTTAGTATGCCTAAAAGAAAAGCCAGCGATTTTACTTTGATGATAGCAACCATATTACTGGTTTTTATCGGTATAATTATGGTGTTTAGTTCCAGTTGGCCTGATGCGTTATATAATCCTGGTATTAGAGATGGATACCACTTTTTAAGAAAGCAATTAATAGCTGGGGCAATAGGACTTGTGGGAATGATTTTTTTTATGAATTTCGATTACTGGAAATTGAATAGATTAGCCAAGTTGATATTTTTAGGATGTATAATTTTATCTGCACTTATTTATACTCCTATAGGTACAGAAATCAAAGGAGCTCGTAGGTGGATAAATTTAGGTTTTACAACTTTTATGCCATCTGATGCTATGAAGTTAGGATCTATTATTTTCTTATCGTCATTTCTCACTAAAAAGAAAGATAAGATAAAGGAATTTAGAAGAGGTCTTATACCAGCCCTTATTATAATAGGTATATCTGTAGGTAGTATACTGGTACAGAAAGACTTAAGTACCAGTGCTGCTTTAGGATTATCCCTAATGCTTATATTGTTTATAGCTGGTATGAAACTCACCCATTTGTTTGTGTTAACTTCTTTAGGTTTAGCAGGTGGTATAGGAGCTATTCTTATGGAAGGCTATAGAATGAAAAGGGTAAAGGCTTGGTTAGACCCATTTAAGTATGCCAATGATATAGGATGGCAGACTGTTCAATCCCTTTATGCATTAGGCTCTGGAGGATTATTTGGCTTAGGATTAGGAAAAAGTAGACAGAAATTCTTTTATATACCTGAACCATATAATGACTTTATTTTTTCTATTATTGGTGAAGAACTGGGGTTTTTAGGATGTGTAACAGTAATAATGCTATTTTTATTAATTATTTGGAGGGGAATAAGAATAGCACTTAAAACTAAAGATTTGTTTGGATGTTTACTTGCTTCAGGAATTGTATCATTAATAACAGTACAAACAATGATGCACATAGCTGTTGTTACTTCTACAATTCCCCCCACAGGGATACCCCTTCCATTTATTAGTTATGGTGGTACCTCTCTGATGATGTACATGGCCGCAATTGGAATACTTTTGAACATTTCTAGACATACACGATTAGATAGGAGCTGAAATATATGAAATTTTTGATTTCTGGTGGAGGAACTGGAGGCCATATATATCCTGCACTTTCAATAGCCCATAGAATAAAAAAAGATTATCCTGATGCCGATATTCTATACATAGGGACTGAAAAATCTATGGAGGCTGATATTGTGCCTAAGGAGGGTTTTCAGTTTAAAACTATAAGGGTTAAAGGATTTACGAGGAAAATTTCAATGGATACATTAAAAACTGCCAAGGAATTGTTATTGGGACTAAATGATGCGAGAAAAATTATAAAAAAATATTCACCGAACATAGTAATAGGAACTGGGGGATATGTTTGTGGGCCCCTGGTTTTGATGGCATCATTAAAAGGGGTTCCCACATTGATACATGAACAAAATGCATTACCTGGAGTAACCAATAGGATTTTATCAAGGTTTGTTGACCAAGTTGCTGGAAGCTTTGATGAATCTAAAAAATATTTTAAGGATAATAGTAAAGTTACAATTACTGGCAATCCCATAAGGGAATCAATTTTAGAAATAGATAAAAAAGAAGCTTATAAAAAGTTAAAGGTCGACCCAAATAAAAAGCTTGTTTTAGTATTTGGAGGAAGTGGAGGTCAACAAAGTCTAAACGATGCAATGATAGAGACCATAAAAAATCATATAAATAATAAATTAATACAAATATTACATGTAACTGGCAAAAGACATTATGATAAATTTATGAATAATTTGAAAAAAAATGATATTGATATTTCCAGCAATAATAATATTATTATAGTACCTTATTTATTTCAAATGCCAGAAGCAGAAAGTATATCAGATCTGATCATTACAAGTGGAGGGGCTATATCTATTGCAGAGATTACCGCTATCGGAATACCTAGTATAATTGTTCCCAAAGCATATACCACTGACAATCACCAAGAATTCAATGCTAGAGCCCTAGAAAAAAGTGGAGCCAGTAAAATGATTTTAGAAAAGGATTTAAATGGACAAAAATTAAGTGATATGATAGATAGTTTATTAAATGATCATAATAAATTAGGTAGTATGGCAAGAAACAGTAAGAAAATAGGAAAAACAGATGCAGTAGATAAGATTATGTCCATAGTTGATAATATGATAAAATAGCAAATACACCTCTGTAACACCTAAAAAGGATATGCATAAAATGATTATATATTGCTTTTTGCTATTATGCATATATGGAGGTGGAAGGATGAGCAAATATATTATAGAAGGTGGTAAAAGACTAATAGGAGAGGTATCTGTAAATGGAGCAAAAAATGCAGTGTTACCTGTTCTTGCTGCTACTGTTATAAATAATAGTCCTGTTACAGTATTTAATTGTCCTAAATTAAGGGATGTAGAAACTATGATAAGAATATTACAAACGATTGGATGTAAAGTAGAAAGAATGGATGATGTAGTTTATGTGGATTCTAGAACCTTAGATAAAATAAAAATACCGGAAGAATTGGTAAGGGAAATGCGTTCATCTATAATACTTATGGGAGCCATGTTGGCTAGATGTGGAGAGGTTGAGATCAGCTATCCCGGTGGCTGTGAGATAGGACCAAGACCTATTGACTTACATTTAAAAGCACTTAAATCTTTAGGTGCGGAAATAGAAGAGGCCCATGGGTTCTTATATTGCAAAGCCGAAAACTTAAGGGGATGTGAGATACAGTTAGATTATCCAAGTGTAGGTGCAACTGAAAATATTATGATGGTAGCCACAAAGGCAGAGGGCATTACTACAATCAGGAATGCGGCAAGGGAACCCGAAATAATGGACCTTCAAAAGTTTTTAAAGGTATCTGGGGTAAAAGTTTGTGGAGCGGGTACCAGTGTTATAAGAATTGAAGGTGTAAAAAGTCTTAAGGGGATAGAACATACAGTTATTCCTGATAGAATAGTAGCAGGTACTTATATGGTTGCATCTGCTATTACTGGAGGAGAAGTGGTATTAAAAAACATCGAAGTGGAACATATACAACCCATAATTGCTAAACTTAGGGAAGCTGGTTGTATGATATATAATAATTGTACTACACTAAAGATTATAGGACCTAGAAAACCCAATGCCATTGAAATGCTTCAGACATTACCATATCCAGGGTTTCCTACTGATATGCAGGCTCAGTTAATGGCCCTATTATCACTGGCTAATGGAACCAGTATTATACAAGAAACTATTTTCGAAAACAGATTTAAACATGTTGAAGAATTAATAAGAATGGGAGCAAATATAAAAACAATGGGAAAAGTAGCAGTTATAAAAGGGGTAAAGAATTTAACTGGAGCTAAAGTTAGTGCCAAAGACCTAAGGGGTGGAGCCAGTTTAGTCTTATCAGGATTAGCAGCTAAGGGAACAACTGAGGTGGATAATATACATCATATCGAACGGGGATATGAAAATATAAATGACATATTATCATCACTGGGAGCTGACATAAAAAGAGTATTATAGCAGCTTAGGCTGCTATAACTTGGGAGGACAAGCCATATGTTTTGGAGGTAGTTTATATGGGAGAGAAAGTAGATAAACAAATTAAAAAAAAGAAATTAGGTCTGGTTATTATTCTGCTATTGTTATTTTTATCTACATTTATAATACTATATACACAAACTACATTTTTTAATGTAAAGAATGTAGATGTTATTGGAAATAGTACTATAGAAAAAGAAAAAATTATTATGGCATCGGGACTTATTATGGGGGAAAATATTTTTAAGGTTAATACTAGTTTAATGGAAGAGAATTTATTACTTCATCCCTATATAAAAAGTATTGAAGTAAGTAGAAAATTTCCCAATAAAATTAAAATAGATGTATTAGAGCGGAGGGAGTTGTCAGTTATTTCATATGTTAATTCATATATATATATTGATGAAGAGGGAATAGTACTAAATATATTATCAAAAAGAAAAGAGGACAAATTACCGATTTTAATGGGATTGAATATAGAAAAGGTAAATATAGGTGAAAAGATAGTTTTAAATAGGGATAAAAATATTGATGATATTTTAAATTTCTTAGATACATGTAAAAAAATAACTTTATTTAAAAAAATAAGAAAACTAGAATTTAACAAAGATTTCAAGGTAAATATGTACTTAAGACAAGACACTGAAGTTGCAATTGGCTACTTAAATAATGTAAAATATAAGTTAGAATTCTTAAATAGCATAATAGACGATTCTAAAAAGAAAAATATAAAATATAAGAAGATAGATTTAAGTAAAGGTGATGATGCTATTATAGAATTATATGAAAAATAGGAGGAAGGGATATGAAAAATTTAAAAAACAAGCTAGCCATAACTATAGTGTGTATAATATTAGGCATAATTATAGCTATCCAATTTAAAACTGTTAGGAAAACTGTTGGTGAGGATAATATTATACCTACTCAAAGGGCTGAACAGTTGGCAGTTGAACTTAAAAAATTAAAAGAAGAGAAAAAAAACTTATTAAAGGAACTAGAGGATGTTGAGAATAAGGTTGAACAGTATGAAAAGGGAGAAGCAGATAAAAATGACTATGTTCAGAATTTAAGTGACAAACTAAAGAAATACAGGATGCTTGGAGGTTATGAGCCAGTTGACGGTCCAGGAGTTATAGTAACACTAAATGACCCAAATTTGGAAGCAGAGTTTTCCGATGGGACATCAACACTTGTAAATCGTTATGAGTTTATTTTGCAAATAATTAGTAATTTAAATGCTGCTGGAGCCGAAGCTATATCAATAAATGGTCAAAGGTATACAGGATATACAGAAATAGAGCCGGCGGCACAACATTTAATGATAAACGGAACATCTACAGATTTACCTGTGGAAATTAAAGCAATAGGAAACCCTCAAAATTTAGAAAATTCCCTTAGACTATATCGTGGAGCAGTATGGTATATGGAGAACGAATATTATATACAGGTGGATATAGAAAAGGAAGAAAATGTTGAGATTCCTAAGTATACAAAAATAAAAGAGTTTAGATATGCTGAGACGATGTCTCCAATTGGTAATTAAACCATAGGGGGTTTAGTATGGGAAAAAAATTTTGTGAAAGATTTATTATACTTTTTATGTGTATTATATTGGGAATATTTTTAGTATCAAATGCTAGAAAAGATAATAAAAGATATGAACAAGTATCATTGAAAACCATTGAGAATATGAAGAATGAAATAATAAATTATAGAGAAGATATTTCTGGTATAAAAAAAATGATAGATAAAAAAGAAGAGCAGATAAAAAACTATAAAAAAGCAATACAGGAAGATGGGAATATTGATAAGGTACTAGAGGAAGAGATTGAAAATATAAAGTTTTTAAGTGGGATGAAAACTGTAAGAGGACCTGGTGTTATTTTAACAATTAGGGATAATGAGAGTGACTATCATGAAGAAATAGATTTAAATATTGTACATGATTCCGACATACAGCGTATAATAAATGATTTGAAAGTAGCTGGGGCAGAAGCCATAAGTATATCTGGACAAAGATTAGTGTCTACTTCTGAAACGGTTTGTGGAGGTCCAATAATTCGAATTAATGATCATAGTTCAGCAGTTCCCTTTGTAATAAAGGCGATTGGGGATCCTAAAACCTTAAATGCCGCCATAAATGCCCAAGGGACCTTTGGCTGGACACTACAAGATATGTATAAAATAAAGATAGAAACAATTGAGAGTTCTTTTATAATAGTACCAGCATATTCAGGGGATATTAACTTTAAATATGCTGAACCATTGGAAGAGGGGGAATAAAAATGTTATTTGCATTGCTTGGTATTTTAATAGGTGTAGGTGTTGGAGTTTTCATACCATTGACTTATTCCGTAGAGTATTCTCTATATATGTCTGTGGCTATATTAGCTTGTATGGACTCAGTTTTCGGAGGGATAAGAGCAACTTTAGATGATAATTTTGATGCTGGAATATTTATATCAGGTTTTTTTGGAAATGCCATATTGGCAGCCTTTCTAGCCTACATAGGAGACCGTTTAGCAGTTCCCTTATATTATGCGGCCATATTTGCCTTTGGAGGAAGATTATTCAAAAACTTTGCTATAATAAGAAGATATATATTTAGTAGGAGAAGAAATAAGAAGGATTAATGAAATAATATAGTTCCAGTTAGAGGAGAAAACATAGTAATTTAAGAGAAATATCAACATATAATAATGTGAAAAAAGATATTCTTACAGGATTAGCCATAACAGGAGGTGTTAGTTACTTAAAAGGGATAAAAGATATTGCAAAGGACATTTTAAAGTATCTGTAAGAATCGGACAACCATCCTGTTTAGGAGTCCAAGAACCTATTCTTTTCTATAGCAGTTCACTTAATAAATTATTCTTTAAAGAGGAAATTTGAATATTATATCGAATATAATAATATAGAAAAGAAAAAGCAATTACGTAAGAATAAAAATAAGGAAAGTAAAAATATAGTTTCTATGATAAAAGACTTATAGACGAATATTTTTAAAATCGAATGACAAAGGAGGTCACAATGTGTTTGAATTTGATGTAGATATGGAACAGTTTGCCCGAATAAAAGTAATAGGAGTTGGCGGCGGAGGAAACAATGCAGTGAACAGAATGATTGAATCTCAAGTTCAAGGTATTGAATTTATCGCTGTCAATACAGATAGACAAGCATTACATTCTTCCAAGGCGGAAACAAAGGTTCAGATAGGTGAGAAGCTTACAAAAGGATTGGGAGCAGGTGCTAATCCAGAAATAGGTATGAAGGCAGCTGAGGAGAGTAGAAATGAAATATTAGAAGTATTAGAAGGGGCCGATATGGTTTTCATCACTGCAGGAATGGGTGGTGGAACAGGAACTGGAGCTGCCCCTATAGTTGCAGAAATAGCTAAGGAGCTTGGAATATTAACTGTAGGTGTTGTAACAAAACCTTTTATGTTTGAAGGTAGAAAAAGAATGGTACATGCAGAACAGGGGATAGAAAGTTTAAAAACTAGAGTTGACACTTTAGTTACTATTCCTAATGATAGATTACTTCAAGTTGTAGAAAAGAATACTAGTATAATGGATGCCTTTACAATAGCAGATGATGTGTTGAAACAAGGTATACAAGGTATATCTGATCTTATTGCAGTTCCTGCACTTATTAACCTTGACTTTGCAGATGTAAAAACTGTAATGTTGGATCAAGGATTGGCCCATATGGGTATAGGTAAAGCTGGGGGAGATAATAGAGCTACTGAGGCTGCAAAACAGGCTATACATAGTCCACTACTTGAAACTTCAATAGAAGGAGCAAAGGGAGTTCTTTTAAATATAACTGGAGGAACAGATTTAGGGCTATTTGAGGTTAATGAAGCAGCTGATCTTATCAGACAATCTGTAGACCCTGATGCTAATATAATATTTGGAGCTGGGGTAGATGAAAATTTAAAGGATGAATTAAAAATTACTGTTATAGCTACAGGATTCGATAGTAGTAAACTTAAAAAAAGTGAAGAAAGTAGTAAAAAACAAGAGGTAGATAATGGCAATAATAAAAATAATAATAATGAAGATGATACAAAAGTAGATATTAACATGGAAAAAAGTAAAGAAGAAGATATAGATGAAGATGATTTGGATATACCTACTTTTCTTAGAAGAAGAAATAGATAAAAAAACTCCTGCTAATAAAAGAGGAGTTCAGAGTATTGACAAAATAAGCAAACTGACTCCCACTAGTACTAGTGGGAGTTTTTTTGCTTTTTCGACTACAGTAAATGACAGTTTTTTAAAGATAGTTATTATATAATAGTAATATAGAAGAGGGGGGTTGAATATTAGTATAATAAAGGGATTTCTTCTGTACAAAAGGGGGAAATAAGGTGACTATATATGCGGAGTATCTTTTATTAGAAAATGCAATTATTAATTTTATAATATTATATGTTACCAAGCGTTTTACAAGAACAGATACCAATAAAATTAGGCTAATAATTTCTTCTTTAATAGGTGGTATTTATACTTTTGTTGTATTTTATCCTTCATTGATGTTTATGGCTAAGTTTATAATGAAGTTTATAGTATCAATACTAATGATTATTGTTGCGTTTAATCCATACACATTAAAGAAGTTTCTAAAATTAATATCAACATTCTACGTAGTAACATTTGTATTTGCAGGGGCTGCATTAGCATTGTTTTATCTATCGGACATACAGATTTTTGTAGGCAAAGGAATTTTTTATATAAGGGATTTTCCCATCAAAAAATTAATATTTGCAGTTGGTATATCTTGGATACTTATTAAAGGAACATTAGGTTTTATCCAAAGTAAAATAGGGAAAGAAAAATTATTTATACCTATTGAAATTAATTTAAATAATAGAAATGTAAAACTAAATGCATTGGTTGACACAGGGAACTCTTTAAAGGATCCTATTTCGGATAGACCTGTTATTATTGTAGAATTTAAAGCTATACAAGATTTATTACCAATAAAGGTTCAAGATATATTTTTGAAGTACAAGGAAAACAACTTAGATGTTGTATCTACTGTTATGTCAAAATCTAATAGAGAAATTAGTTTTAGGCTCATTCCATTTAAATCCATAGGAAAAGATAATGGGATGTTACTTGGTTTTAAACCTGATAAAGTGATATTAAGGGATGAAGATAATAAAATTTTATCAGAGATCATAGTAGGTATATATAATAATTCTTTATCACCTAATCATGAATATATGGCTTTATTACATCCTGAAATATTAAAATAGAGGGAGGACTTATAATGTTTTTAGCATTAAAAAAAATTAAACTATTGGCAAAAATTTATTATTTGAAAATTAGAAAAAAGTTAAAACTAAATGAGTCTGAGGAAATATTTTATATAGGGGGAAGTGAAGTACTGCCACCTCCATTATCAAAGGAAGAAGAAAAGTATCTAGTATCTAAGGTTAAGTACGACGAAGAGGTAAGAAGTATTTTAATAGAAAGAAATTTAAGGTTAGTAGTTTATATAGCGAGGAAGTTTGAAAATACAGGAGTCGGAGTAGAAGATCTAATCTCCATTGGTACAATAGGATTAATAAAGGCTGTAAATACCTTTAATCCGGAAAAGAAAATAAAATTAGCTACATATGCATCAAAATGTATAGAAAATGAGATACTAATGTATTTAAGAAGAAATAGCAAAACTAGATCAGAGGTGTCATTCGATGAACCTTTAAATATAGACTGGGATGGGAACGAATTATTATTATCAGATATTTTAGGGACAGACAGTGACATGATATTTAAATATTTAGAAGAAGAAATAGACAGAGACTTATTAAAAGAAGCTATGATTAGTTTATCAAAGAGGGAAAAGAAGATTATGCAATTGAGATTTGGTCTGGGAAAAGAACAAGAGAAAACACAAAAAGAAGTGGCAGATATACTGGGAATATCTCAATCATACATATCTAGATTGGAAAAAAGAATAGTAAAAAGGTTACAGAAAGAAATTAGTAAGATGGTATAAACATATTTTATTAATAAAAAACTAAGGTCCAACTTAATTGAACCTTAGTTTTTTTATTTAAGGAAGTTAAGTTATCTTTTAGATGTCGTAGTACTCAATCTCTGTACTCTGCTCCTTGCATCCTGTACAGAACAAAGAAGGGACAAAGTCGCCTTTGTTCGATTAAAAAACTTAATGTGAATACATTAAGTTTTTTTGTATAAAAATAATTGAGGAGGCAATAATTAAAAAAGAAAAGGGGCAAAACATCTAGAAGGGAATGAAAACATAAATGCATGTAAATAAAGTAGAAATTTGTGGAGTTAATACCTCTGAATTACCTGTACTTACAAATAAGGAAATGAGGAAGCTTTTTGATAGAATACATGATGGGGATTTAAGCGCTAGGGAAGAGTTTATACAAGGGAATTTAAGACTTGTATTAAGTGTTATTCAACGTTTTAATAAAAGAGGGGAACATGTAGATGATTTGTTTCAAGTGGGATGTATTGGTTTAATTAAAGCTATAGATAACTTTGATTTAAGTCAAAATGTGAAGTTTTCAACCTATGCAGTACCAATGATAATTGGTGAAATAAGAAGATATTTGAGGGACAATAATTCCATAAGGGTAAGTAGATCCCTAAGGGATATTGCATATAAAGCTCTTCAAGTTAGAGATCAGTTAATTAGTAAAAATTCAAAAGAACCTACTATATCAGAAATATCAAAGGAATTAAAGCTACCTAAAGAAGAGGTGGTATTTGCCTTAGATGCAATACAGGATCCTATATCCTTATTTGAACCTATATATCATGATAGCGGAGATGCAATATATGTAATGGATCAAGTAAGTGATGAAAAAAGCGAAGATGAGACTTGGCTTGAGGGAATAGCATTAAGAGAGGGGCTTAGAAGGTTAAATGATAGGGAAAAATTAATTTTAAATTTAAGATTTTATGAAGGAAAGACTCAAATGGAAGTTGCCGAAGAAATAGGTATATCTCAAGCCCAAGTTTCAAGGCTTGAAAAAACAGCATTAAAACATATGAATAAATTGATATAAGTATATCTTATTTCTTTATATCTTTTTAGACTAAATATATTGAATCCATATATATAGTATGGGAGCATCAAATCTCTGCTCTCTGATCCTTGTACTCTGTACAGAACAAAGAAGCACCGAAGGTGCCTTTGTTCTTATTTTTTTATTAAATCTTGTTTAAATAGTAATAATCAAGGACATGTATTGAGTATATATAAATATATAATAAATAAATAAGAAGGTGTGGGGTAATGGTTAAAACTTCTGATTTAAGGGAAAAAGAAATAATAAATGTAAGGGACGGTTCAAGGCTTGGGTTAATATCAGATATTGAGGTGGATCTAGAGAAGGGAGAAGTAAAAGCGATTGTTATACCAGGCGCTGGAAAGATATTAGGTCTATTTGGGAAAAATGAAGACCGTGTCATCAGTTGGAATAATATAGTTAAGATAGGGGCTGATGTCATATTGGTTGACTTAAGTAATATTTCCAATAGGGATGATAAAGTGAAAGCACAAGAATGAAACTAAGTAGTATCAATATTTTCAGGTTAACTAATGGACATAAGTACTAAATTATATTATAATTTAATAAACGATTATACAAAAAAGAAAAGGGGGAGTATTATGAAGTGTCCCTATTGTGATTATTATGAGAGTAAGGTTGTTGACTCTAGACCTACAGAAGAAGGACAAACAATAAGGAGAAGAAGAGAATGTATAGAATGTAATAGGAGGTTTACCACCTATGAAAAGATAGAAGAAATTCCTTTAGTTGTGGCTAAGAAGAATGGAGATAGACAAACATATAATAGAAATAAGTTGTTAAATGGAATTATAAAGGCCTGTGAAAAAAGACCAGTAACGATAAAAACTATAGAAGAAATAGTAGATGACATAGAGAAGGAATTGTATAATTCAATGGAGAAAGAAATTACTACCCATTGTATTGGGGAAATAGTTATGGATAGATTAAAAGATATTGATGAGGTTGCATATGTAAGATTTGCTTCAGTGTATAGGCAGTTTAAAGATGTCAATACCTTTATGGACGAATTAAAAAAGCTTCTTGATGAAAAATAACTTTGTGGGACCTAAAGGGTCCTATTTTTAATATTTTATATGGAGGACGATAAACTTGAATAATAATAAATTCATTTTAAATGACAATAAAGGAATACAGTACTATACAATTAAAGAATTTGAAGATACAAATTTAGTTAAACATTTATTTACAACAAGAATTGGTGGAGAAAATGATAGTTTTTTTAGTTTAAACTTAGGCATTAATGGCGAATATAAGAATGAGAGTATAATAAATAATTTTAATAAAATAAGCAATATTATTGATTCTAGTATAGATAATATGGTATGTTCCCATCAACTTCATACGTCAAATATAAGGAATATAACCAAAGATGATATGGGTAAGGGATTAATTAAAGAAAGGAATTATAAAGGAGTAGACGGTATGATTACCAACGAAAAAGAAATAGCCCTTGTAACTTTCTATGGAGATTGTGTACCCTTATTTTATTTAGATAAAAGGAAAAAAGTTGTAGGACTTGCCCATGGAGGCTGGAGAGGAACTGTGGAAAAAATAGCTGGGAAGATGGTTAGTAGGTTTGTTGATGATTATGGTTCTAATATAGAAGATATTATAGTAGGAATCGGTCCCTCTATTAGGTCTTGTTGTTATGAAGTCGGCAAAGAAGTTTATGAAAAATTTAACAAGAATTTTACAAACATAGATAAACTACTTATACCAATGGGGAAAGGGAAATGGAAGCTTGACTTAGCCAGTGCAAATAGGTTAGTATTAGAGGAATTTGGGGTATTAAATAGAAATATAATAGTAGCTGATTTATGTACCAGTTGCAATAATGATAAGTTTTTTTCCTATAGAAAAGAAAGTGGAACTACTGGTAGAATGGCGGCATTTATTAAACTAATTTAGGAGGTGCTTTAATGAGTTATGGCAGAATACTTGTTGTGGATGATGAAGAACATATAGTGGAATTAATAAAATTTAATTTAGAAAGCAATGGATATGAAATAATAACAGCTTATGATGGATACGGAGCTATTGAGAAGGCTAGAGAAAATGATATAGACTTGATTATTTTAGATCTAATGTTACCAGAGATAGATGGTATAGAGGTTTGTAGAAGGTTAAAAAAAGATAATAGCACAGAAAATATACCTATAATTATGCTTACAGCCAAAAGTGAAGAGACAGATAAGGTTTTAGGCTTAGAAATGGGAGCTGATGATTATGTTACAAAACCCTTTGGTGTTAGGGAGTTAATGGCAAGGGTAAAGGTGGTTCTTAGGAGAAGTAATGATCCTAAAACTAAGGAAGTAAAGAACATACAAATAAAAGATATAATAATAAATATAGAAAAGCATGAAGTAATAAAGGGGAATGAAAAGATTGAATTAACCCTGAAGGAATTTGAGTTGTTAAGGATTCTTGCTGAAAATAGAGGTAAGGTTTTATCTAGGAATAAACTTTTAGATGAGGTATGGGGATATGATTATTTCGGAGAAACTAGGACAGTAGATGTTCATATAAGACATTTAAGAAAGAAGATACAAGGCAATAATAAAGGGGAGAGATATATCGAAACCATAAGAGGTGTAGGATATAAAATGTTATAAGGGGAATAAAAATGCAGAAAAAAATATTTTTAGCTTTTATTATATTAGTTTTAATAGGAGTATTTACCACGGGATTTTTGGCGCTTAATCTAGTTAAAGCCAATTATTTAAACGATATTGAAGATAAACTAATAACAAACTCACTACTAATAGAAGAGTTTTTAAGGGAAGAGAATAATTTTAAAAGAGATAATATTGATAGTTTAGCTAATAAATATTCTGAAAAGATAGATGCAAGGGTGACTTTCATAAATAAAGAAGGTTGGGTTATAGGAGATTCTGATGTGGATATAGAGAATCTGGAAAATCATAAAGAAAGACCTGAAATAAAGGAAGCATATGATGGCGAGATAGGGGTTAGTACAAGACATAGTGATTCTATAGATAGAGATATGTTATATGTAGCTATTCCCTTCAAAGAGAAAAATAGAGAACTATCGGTTATACGACTTTCTGTACCTATGAAAAGATTAGACCAATATTATAAAACTCTTTTTAGATACATTGTTATATCAATGTTTTCTGGTCTTATAATAGCTTTTTTATTAGGTTTTAGGTATGTAAATAGTGTAACTGATCCAATACAACAGTTAACTACAGCTACAAAAAAAATAGCTGACGGCAATTATGGTGAGAAAGTTTATTTTAGAACTGAAGATGAATTAGGGGTTTTAGCTGATAATTTCAATGTAATGAGTATGAAGTTAGATAATACAATAGATGAACTACAAGAAAGTAATACTAAAATGAAGGCTATCTTAACTAGTATGTTAAATGGAGTAATAGCTCTTGATAACTCAAAGAAAATAATGTTTATTAATCCTACTGCAGAAAAAATGTTTAATCTAAAAGAGAAGGATGTAAAGGGGAAATATATATTAGAAGTTGTTAGAAATAATATATTAGATGATCTGATTCAAAACTTAATCAAAGATAAAGTATCATCTAAAGAAGAAATAGAGATATTTGAACCTGAACATAAGATATTTAATGTATATTCAAATCCCATTGCATTAAATAGCAATCCTAATATTATAATCGGAGTAGTTATAATGATTCAAGATGTAACAGAAATACGTAAATTGGAAAGGATGCGTAAAGATTTTGTAGGAAATGTTTCCCATGAATTAAAGACCCCTTTAACTTCTATTAAAGGATTTGTTGAAACATTAAAACAAGGTGCTGGGGACAATAAAGAAGTTAGAAATAAATTTTTAGATATATTAGAAATAGAAGCTAATAGACTTAATGCATTAATTGAGGATTTATTGCTATTATCTGAAATTGAAAGTGGAAATAATATAAATAGGAATAAAGTAATAAATATAAATAAATCTATTGATGATATATTAAAAGTATTGAATGAAGTAGCGAAGAAAAAAGATATTACTTTAATAGATAAGGTTAATAAAAACCTTCCACAGCTCTTCGGTAATGAAGGTTGGTTTAAACAAATGCTTGTGAATTTAATAGATAACGGAATAAAGTACACCCCATCGGGAGGTAAAGTTATTATTACTGGATATAATGTTAAGGATAATTTAATTATAAAGGTAAAAGATAATGGCATGGGAATAGAAAAGAATCATTTATCAAGGTTATTTGAAAGATTCTATCGTGTAGATAAGGCTAGGTCAAGAAAAATAGGTGGAACAGGATTAGGTCTTGCAATAGTTAAACATATAGTATTATCATTCGATGGAAAAATTGATGTAAAAAGTAAAGTTGGAAAGGGTACAGAGTTTATAGTGACATTACCTATAAAAAATAAAGAATTATAAAAATAGACCAAAAGTAATAGGGATATTACTTTTGGTCTATTTTTTAACACAAAATTTACTAAAAATTAACCACGGTCTAATTTATATTTAATATGATGGAGGTGGAAATATTTAGATTATATATAATAGTTAAGCTATCAGTAGGATATATCACAATAGGGAGGGGTTAATTTGAAAATAAAAGAAAGTTTTAAAGCATTTAAAGGGAAATTTTTATTATTATCACTTAAAAGGCAATTGTTATTATTATTGATATTTACTTCTATAATACCGGTTATATTGATGGGGTTCTTTATTTATGGGAAGGTATATGATGATATTAATAGATCCAAGAAGGCAATGTTATATACATACACAGATAGAATAAAAGAAAATATAGACATGTCCTTTAATAATATAAGGGGTGTTTTATCAAACTTAAGTAATAACTCTGATTTATTACATATAATGAACATAGTATATAATAACGGGGAAATAGGTCATAATATAAGACTTTTCAAGGGAGAAATGGCATTACAGAATATAATAAATACTTCTGGGAAATTATATGAGACAGTTTTTGTGTCGGACCTAGATGGAAATGTCATAGCTGATGGTTCAAAATATAAAGACAAATATCTTAATCTTAATATTAAGGACTCAGATTATTATGAAGATATAATAAAAGGGAATAGATACTCTATTGGGAAACCTATAGTTTCTAAGGTAACAAAAGAGAAAGTAGTACCTATAGCTAAAACCATTAGTAATGGAAATGAGAATATAGGAGTTATAGTGGCTATGGTAGATGTTAAAGAGTTAACCTCCTTTATAAACAATATAAAAAAAGGTGACAGTATAGATAATTTTATAGTAGGTGATGGACAAGTTGTCTATCATGATAATGGAAAAGAGATATTTGAAGAATTTACTTTTGATATACCATCTAGAAAAGGGGAAGATAAAGATCAATTATTTAAATATGAATATAATGAAAAATATTATATGTCTTCTTATGAAAAAATAGAGGGTATAGATTGGATGGTGTTTTCGTCTATTCCACTAAAAGCTTACAAAAAAGCAGTGGAGGGTATACGAGACTTTATTATTATACTTGTGGTTGTTTTGCTATTGCTTTCTATTGTTTTATCTTTAGCATATACTAAAAATATTATAAGTCCTATAAAAGCATTATCTAAAAATATGAGTAGGGTAGCTAAAGGGGATTTAAATGTACAAGTTGATATACATACCAGTAAAGAAATAAAAATGTTAAATCAGAACTTTAATAATATGCTAGGTAAGCTTAAGACCTTAATTGAAAATGTTAAGGCATCATCTATAGATGTAAGTAGTTTGTCAAAGGATCTTAACATGATATCAAAAGGATTATTTGTTTTTACAGAAGAAATTTTACAAACAATGGATGAAATATCTTCAGCATCATCTGAACAAAATGATAGTGTAAAAAGTGGAGACATTAAAATAAAAGAATTAAATAGAAATTTAAAAAATATAAATAAATTTACAGATGACATAATAAAAACATTTGATGATACAGATAAAGTTACTCAGAAAGGATTAAAACAATCTCAACTTTTAACAGAGCAAACCAATAGAAGCTCTAAAACTTCAATCAAAATTAAAGAATCGGTAATGGAACTTTCAGATTCCATAAATAAAATTGATAGTATCATTAATACTATAACAGATATTTCTAAACAAACAAATTTACTTGCTTTAAATGCCGCTATAGAAGCCGCAAGGGCTGGAGATGCTGGAAAGGGCTTTTCCGTTGTATCGGAAGAAATAAGAGAGTTATCTGATCAAGTGGCATATGAAACAAAAAATATACAGGATATAATAAGGGGAATACAATTAAAGTCTGACAAAGTAAAAGACATAGTTAAAATAAACGATGAAATAATAGATAAACAAAATAGGATATCTTCTGACACTCAAGAAGCTTTTAAAAGCATATATTCATCAATAAATAATGTTGGGGTAAAATTAATGAATATAACTAAATCCATAAAAAAAGTTAATATAGATAAAGAAGACATTATAAAGGCAATAGAAAATATAAGGGATAGATCGAAGGATACTTTAGACTTGGTTTATAATGCTAATGGGAAGTCACAACATCAATTTGCTACAATAGAGCATATAAAGGACTATTCTAATAATTTAGACAATCTTTCTAAAGAATTAAATAGTAGTATTGAAGTATTTGAAACAGAAGGGGTCAAGTATGATAAAATATAACTAGATTAATATTATTAATGGTTAGTAGGTGGTAAAGTATGAATAGTAAAAGCTTTAATGAACTGGTGCTGCAAAATATTTTGCACTCGGTGGATGAGGGTATTCATGTCATTGATAAAAATGGGAAGACAATAATATATAATGATGCAATGTCTAAGTTAGAAGGGTTAGAAAGACATATAGTTTTGGATAAAAAGTTCTCTGATATTTTTCCAGAGTTAGATGAAGATACCAGTACCCTGTTTACTGTGATGAAAACCGGAAGACCAATTTTAAATAGGATACAAACATACATTAACTATAAAAAGCAGAGAATAACTACGGTAAATACAACTATTCCCCTATTTAGTAATGGTAACAAAATAGGAGCTATTGAGATAGCAAAGGATGTAACAAAAATAAAAAAACTATCAGAACAATTAATTGATTTACAGCAGGAGCTAATAAAAAAGGAAAATGATGATATAAATATAAATATACCTAAATATACATTTGATAATATAATAGGAAGTAGCAAAGAAATAAAAAAGGCAATAGATATAGCTAGAAGGGCAATGAATTCATCCAGTAGCGTCCTTATTTATGGGGAAACTGGATCAGGTAAGGAACTTTTTGCCCAAAGTATACATTACGAAGGAAATAGAAGGAAGAAACCTTTTATTGCTCAAAATTGTGCAGCTTTACCCGAGTCCCTCCTCGAAGGGATACTTTTTGGAACAGCTAAAGGGAGTTTTACAGGAGCAGTTAATAGGCCAGGGTTATTTGAACAAGCAAATGGTGGAACCCTTTTATTAGATGAGATTAATTCTATGAGTTTGCCCCTTCAGGCTAAATTACTAAGGGTATTACAAGAGAGCTATATAAGAAGAGTAGGGGGACTTAAGGATATACCTGTAGATGTAAAGGTTATAGCAACTACAAATGAAGATCCAAAGGAGACTATAGAAAAGGGAATTATTAGAAAAGATTTATATTATAGATTGAATGTGGTGTATATTGAAGTGCCTCCCCTTAGGGCTAGAAGGGAAGATATAGGTTTATTATGTGACTATTTTATTAGAAAGTTTAATAAAAAGTTTAATAAAAATGTATGGATGTTGTCTCAAGATGTTATAGAATATTTTAATAGATATATGTGGCCTGGGAATGTAAGGGAACTGGAAAGTATGATAGAAGGAGCTATGAACTATATAGATAGTGATGAAAATGTATTAAAAAATCATCATTTCCCTGTAGATGTGGTTGATTATACGAAAAAGAAAATAAATGTTGGAGATGAAATAGATATTGATAAACCATTGCCCGATATAATTGGTGATTTGGAAATAAAGCTAATAGAAAAGGCATTATATGAAAATAATAATAATATTACCAAGGCGGCCAATACATTAAAGATAAAGAGGCAGACTCTACAACATAAAATTAAAAAATATAACATAAACAAATAAACGCAAAAATATTTGCATAAGAAATGCAAATATTTTTGCGTTTATTTGTCTTATAATTAAGAAAAGTTTAATTATTACCATTTGTGGGAAGACTTTATTTTATAGTATAGAAATATTTACACAAAATATATGCTTATAAAAACTTAGTTACACTAAAATATACATTTAGAAAGAATAGTTAGAACAGCAAAATTCAAGGGTTATATAGACTGAATAGTCATAGGTATGAAAATTATATTAAAATATATTTTAATAAACTAAAAAAAATATCATGTTTTGGCACAGTAATTGCGTTATATTATTTTTAGAAACGTGTGGAAAAAATATAGTTTCCATACATATTATATACATAAATTATGGAGGTGCTTTTAAATGGAAAATGTAAAAATAGTGATTTGGGGATTTGGAGCCATGGGAAGTGGAATGGCTAAGATGTTACTTAACAAAAAAGGAGTAGATATAGTAGGAGTATGCGATAGAAATGAAAAAAGAGTAGGAAAGAGCATGTATGAAGTGTTGGGTGCTGAAAGAGGGGACAGACCAGAAGTTATCATCAACGACAATATTGAAGAAGTATTAACTGAAGGATGTTGTGATGTTTGCATATGTGCCACTGATTCATTTACAGAGAAAGCGTTCCCAAGACTTAAGTTTGCTTTAGAGAGAAAAGTTAATGTTATATCAACGGCAGAAGAAATGGCTTATCCACAAGCTCAGAATCCAGAGTTAGCAAAGAAATTAAATGAAATAGCTAAGGAAAACGGAGTTTCTATATTAGGTACAGGTATAAACCCAGGACTTATTATGGATTTATTAGTTGTATGTTTAACAGGTTGTATGGTTGATGTTGAACATGTTGAGGCTGAAAGAGTAAATAGTTTATCTCCATTTGGTGAGGCTGTTATGGAAGAACAAGGGGTTGGTATAACAGTTGATGAGTTTGACAAAGGAGTTAAAGATGGTACTTTAGCAGGACACGTTGGATTTTCAGAGTCAATTAAAATGATAGGAGATGCAATTGGTTGGGATGTAGAAAAGATTGAACAACAAATGAAACCAATAGTAACTAGTATAGATAGAAAATCTCCATATGGTTTTGCTAAGGCAGGAAATGTTGCTGGAGTTAATATGACTGGACAGGGTCATGTAGATGGAGATGTGAAAATAAACATGAAACATCCTCAGCAAATAGAACCTGAAATGGAAGGAACCCATACAGGAGATTATATAAGGATAAAGGGAACACCAGAGGTAAATATGTCAATTAAGCCAGAGGTAGAAGGTGGTTTAGGAACTATAGCTATGTGTGTAAATATGATACCCCATGTTATAAATGCAGATTCAGGACTTAAGACAATGTTAGACTTACCAGTACCAAGGGCAATAATGGGAGACATGAGAAACTTTATAAAATAATTATTAAACAAAAAGGTAGGCGATTTTAATGAGTACTGCTAAAAAAGGAGATTGGGTAAGAATACACAATATTGTATTGACATCTGAAGAGAGAGCACCTCAAGTTCCCGATGATACTAAAAAAGTTCCCCTTGAGATGTGGGATAAAGGATTTTTAATTAATGATGAAGCTAAAATAGGGGATGAAGCTAAAATAGGGGATGAAGTAGAAATAGAAACCTATATAGGTAGAAGAATAAAAGGAAAATTACTAGAGATAAATCCATATTATGATCATGATTATGGAAAGTGTGTCCCAGAACTTTTATATGTGGGTAGACAATTAAGGGATATGCTTGAAGGTGGTGAATCTAATGAGTAGAGATATGAGCTATGAAGGTGTAATGGGAAGAAAAAACGAAATAATGAAAAAAGCCGTTGGACTTGATTATAGTAAGTTTGAGTCAGATGGTATAAAGTTTGACTATGACAAAATGATGAGGGATACAGGTTATAGCCTTCAAGAAATACAGAAGCTTCAAGAAGAAACGGGGGTAGGTAATACTCCAGTATATGAACTTAGGAACTTAACTAAGTTAGCTAGAAAACTGGCACCAGAGGGAAAGGGAGCTAGAATATTCGTAAAGGATGAGGCTTCAAATCTTTCTGGAAGCTATAAAGCTAGAAGGGCGGCTACTAGTGTATATCATGCTAAGAAAAATGGATACAAAGGAGTTATAGCTGCCACAAGTGGTAACTATGGAGCAGCTGTGGCAAGTCAGGCAGCAATGTTGGGACTTAAGTGTATAATAGTTCAAGAGTGTTATGACTCAAGGGGTGTAGGTCAACCGGAAATAGTTGAAAAGGCCAGAAAGTGTGAAGCCTATGGTGCAGAGGTACTACAACTTACTGTGGGACCAGAGTTATTTTATACATTCTTAAAGCTGTTAGAAGAAACAGGATACTTTAACGCATCGTTATATACTCCATTTGGTATAGCTGGAGTTGAAACCCTTGGTTATGAAATAGCTATGCAGTTTAGAGAAAAGGAAGGTAGAGACCCAGACGTTGTGGTTGCAACAAATGCCGGGGGAGGAAACCTAACTGGTACTGCTAGGGGACTTATAAAGGCTGGAGCAGAAAATACTATGGTAGTAGGTGCAAGTGTTAATTTAAAGGGACTTCATATGGCAAGTGACACCCAATTTAATAAAAAATCATTTACAACTGGACATACTGGATTCGGTATACCCTTTGCCACATGGCCAGATAGATCTGATGTACCTAGATCGGCAGCAAGACCCCTTAGATATATGGATAGATATGTTACAGTAAATCAAGGGGAAGTATTCTATATAACAGAGGCTTTAGCTCAACTTGAAGGTATGGAAAGGGGTCCCGCTGGTAATACATCACTAGCTGCAGCTTTCTCAATCGCTCAAGAATTAGATGAGGATAAAATAATAGTTGTTCAAGAGACAGAGTATACAGGAGCAGGAAAACATATAAATCCACAGCTTTCCTTTGCAAAGGAAAATGGTGTGAAAGTTATAGCTGGAGATCCAAGGGACGAGGTTCCAGGAGAGAATATTATATTACCTAGAGACCCAAGCTTTATTAAAGCTGTAGATTTAGATTTAAATAAAATAAAAAGATCACTGATTAAAAACTGTGTTAAAAAGAATCCAGATATAAAATTTGAAGATAGTGATATAGAGTATTTAGTAATTGAGACTAAAACCGACGAAGAGTTTGTAAGAAATACACTAAAAGAATTAGGAGCATTATAAAATAGGAGGTGCTAATAGTGAAAAGAGTAGATGATTTTGAAAAGAGAAGGGAACATCTAAAGGATTTAACAGAAGAGCAATTAGAAGCTCGCTTTTGGGAATTAGCAGAGAAAATAGTAGACCCAATGGTGGATTTAGCAAAAAACCATACCTCACCTTCAATAGAAAGGTCAGTGGTTATAAGAATGGGTTTTTCTAGTATAGAAGCTAAGGGAATAGTCGAAGGAGTTATGAATAGAGGATTGATGGGAAAAGGAGCAGGTAATGTTATATATAGACTTGCTAAGGAAAACAATATGGAAATAAGAGAAACAGGACTTAAGTTACTAGATGGAGAGCTATGGGATCAAGCAGTAGAGATATTTAAGGGAGGTGAAAAGTAATGGAAAATCTTAAACCAAATGAGAAATTAGATATAAAAAATATTCTTAAGGATTTAGATAAATATAAACCGAGAAGAAGAGGTTGGACTTGGAGAAAAGGATCTGGAGAAAAAAGAGAAATCGGTCAATTTGAATATTATGACACATCAGAATCTCTTAAACAAAGTCAACCATTACCATCAGCCCATTACTTTAATGACATAGACCCTCAGCCTACAAATGTTATAACAACTGAGATAGCATCAGGTAGATTTGAGGATGATATAAGAAGAATGAGAATGGCAGCTTGGCATGGTGCAGACCATCTTATGGTTATAAGAACTGCAGGACAAAGTCACTTTGATGGACTTATAGAGGGTACTCCTCAAGGGATAGGTGGTATACCTATAACAAGGAAGCAAGTTAGGGCTCAAAGAAAAGCTTTAGATTTAATAGAAGACGAAGTAGGAAGACCAATAAACTATCATTCATATGTAAGTGGTGTTGCAGGTCCTGAGATAGCAGTAATGTTTGCAGAAGAGGGAATAAACGGAGCTCACCAGGATCCACAATATAATGTATTATATAGAAATATAAATATGGTTAGATCATTTGTTGATGCTGCAAATGCTAAGAATGTTATGGGATGGGCAGATATGGCTCAAATAGACGGTGCCCATAATGCCAATGCAACGGCTAGGGAAGCATGGAAGGTTATGCCAGAGTTAATGGTTCAACATGGTCTTAACTCAATATTCTCAGTAAAATGTGGAATTAAGAAAGAAAACATTTGTCTTTCCACAGTACCACCAACGGCTCCTCCAGCACCTTGTATGAGACTGGATTTACCATATGCCGTTGCTTTAAGGGAAGTTTTTAAAGACTATAAAATGAGAGCTCAACAAAATACTAAATATATGGGTTCTTCAACTAGAGAAGCGACTGTTACCCATGTTCTAAACTTACTAATTTCAAAACTAACAAGAGCAGAAATACAGTCAACAATTACCCCAGATGAGGGTAGAAATGTACCATGGCATATATATAATATAGAAGGTACAACTACTGCTAAGCAGGCTTTAGTTGGTATGGATGGACTTAATGAAATGGTTGAAATAAAAAGAGACCATGGAGAATTAGCTGACAAAGTAAGGGAACTTAAGGAAAGAGCAGTGCTATTTATGGAAGAGATAATAGAAACAGGAGGATACTTTAAGGCTGTTGAAGAAGGATTCTTTGTTGACTCAGGTGAATATCCTGAAAGAAATGGTGATGGTATAGCTAGGGAAATTGAAGGTGGAGTTGGAGCAGGTACAGTATATGAAAGAGATGAAGATTATATGGCTCCAGTAACTGCATTCTTTGGATACAATAATGTGGAACAATATGATAAAAACGCAGTTGATAACCCATCATCATTAATAGGTGGTTGTACTTTAGAAGAACCAGATAAGATTATATATATAGATGAACTTGATGAAAACGATAATGTTAATCTAAGACTTGAAGAAACTAAGGAACTTAGAGAGACATCAAAAATAAAACCAGAAATGGAATGGGCAGGAGACGGAATAGTTCAAACTACAATGTTCCTACCTACAGATGAAAGAACTGCAGAATTTGCAGCTATTGAAGTCGGTAAAAAGATGGGTCTTGAAGATGTTGAAGTTATTCATAAAGAAATAATGCAAGAGGCAGAAGGTACAAGGGTTGAAATAAAAGGTAGATTCCCATCCACTATAGATACTGATGAATTAGTAATACCTCCAAAGCCAGAGGTTATGTCCGATGATGAAATAAGGGCAGAGATAGAAGAAAATCCAATGACAATAGTAGCAGGAACAGTAGGAGAAGATGAGCATTCCGTTGGACTTAGAGAGATAATAGATATTAAACATGGTGGTATAGAGAAGTATGGTATTAAGTGTCACTACCTTGGAACCTCAGTTCCAGTTGAAAAACTAGTTGATGCGGCAATAGAAACAAATGCAGATGCTATACTTGCTTCAACTATTATAAGTCATGATGATATACATTATAAAAACATGAAAAAAATCCATGAGTTATGTATAGAAAAGGGAATAAGAGATAAAGTAATGATAGCTTGTGGAGGTACTCAGGTATCAAATGAATTGGCAGTTGAACAAGGTGTTGATGTAGGATTTGGTAGAGGAAGTAAAGGTGTTCACGTAGCTACTTTCTTAGTTAAAAATAGAAAGGAAATGTAATATGAAAATAAATATTCTAGTAGCTGAAATAGGTAGTACAACTACGGTTGTAAATGCCTTTGATGGGATATTTAATGGCCGCCCTAAATTTTTAGGGCAAGGCCAAGCTCCCACCAGTGTTCTAGAAGGGGATGTTAATATAGGTCTTAAGGGAGCTATAGAAAGTCTTAAGGAAAACTTAGGTGTAGATAATATAGAATATGATGAACTTATAGCCACAAGTAGTGCAGCCGGTGGACTAAGGATGACTGTACATGGCTTAGTTTATGATATGACAGTAAGGGCAGCAAAAGAAGCGGCTTTAGGGGCGGGGGCCAATATAAAGCAAATAACAGCGGGAAGATTAAGAAGAACGGATATTAAGAAGTTAAAGGAAATAAACCCCAATATTATATTGATAGCTGGAGGCGTTGACTATGGAGAAAGGGATACAGCCATTGACAATGCTGAAAAAATAGCGGACCTTGATTTAGATGTTCCTATAATATATGCGGGAAATATTGAAAATCAAGAGGAAATAAAGGAAATATTTAAGGATTCAAAAAATAAACTATATGTGGTTGAGAATGTATATCCTAAAATAGATCAACTAAATATAGAACCTACTAGAAAGGTTATACAAGAAGTATTTGAAGAACATATAATACATGCTCCCGGTATGACTAAAGTAAGAAGTATGGTAACAGGGCCTATTATTCCTACTCCAGGAGCAGTAATGTTATCATCAAAGCTTCTTAAAGAAGAAATTGGGGACTTAGTTACAATAGATGTAGGTGGTGCCACAACCGATGTCCATTCAGTAACTGAGGGAAGTGAAGAAGTAAACCGAATATTAATAAGTCCAGAACCAACAGCCAAAAGAACAGTTGAAGGAGACTTAGGGGCATACGTAAGTATGAAAAATGTTGTTGAACGGATAGGGATAGAAGAGCTTAGTAAAAGACTTAATATATCTGAAGAACAAGTTAATAAATTAATAGAAAATCATAAACCTATACCTGAAAATGATATGGAAAAAAGATTTGTTGAAGAGTTAGCGCTGGAAGCTACCATAACTGCTGTAGACAGACATGCAGGACACTTTAGACATTTGTATGGTCCGGGGGGCAAAAAGACAGTAGCTGAAGGTAAAGATTTAACCAATGTAAAATATATAGTAGGTACCGGTGGTGCTTTAACAAGATTGCCTAATAGAGTAAAAATTATGAAGAAAATTGCGGAAAGTAACAAGGGAAATGACTTATACCCTAATAAAGAAGCTAAGATATTAGTAGATAATATGTATATAATGGCTTCACTTGGGGTGCTTTCAAAGAAATATCCAGAATCAGCAGTGATGCTAATGAAGGAGAGTCTTAAGATAGATTAATAGATGCCAGCTTAATTAGCAATACAGAGTAGCCACAAAGTAAGCAAAGATGTCCGCCAGTCCTCGGATTTGGAAAATATAAAGAAACGGTCGAAAATAGAATTCCAAACTCACTACGTTCAGACAGTGAAATTCTAAACAATTTTCTCCCTTATTCTATATTTTCGCAAATCCTGCGGGATGGCTACCATTTTTGCTTACTTTGTTTAAATATACTTTGTTAATAATCTGGTGGCATTTACCATATGAAATGGGGGAAAAAACATGTATCCAAAGGTGGAAATAGCAGTAGATAAAATTAGACATAATACAGAAATGTTGATAGGAAAGTGTAGTAAATATAATATAGATGTTGCTGCTGTAACAAAAGTATTTTGTGCCATACCAGAGGTGGCAAAGGCTATGGTAGATGGAGGTGCAAAGATATTAGCAGATTCAAGGGTTGAAAATTTAGAAAAACTAATAGATATAGATGTACCTAAACTACTACTTAGATTACCTATGATAAGTCAAGCAGAAGATGTGGTGAGGGTGGCAGATATGTCATTAAACTCCGAATTAGAGACAATAAAAGCATTATCCAAAGCAGCGGTTATGGGAAATAAAAAGCATAAAATAATACTGATGATAGATTTAGGTGACTTAAGAGAAGGTATATTTGAAAAAGAAGAAATATTTAATACTGTGGAAACAATAATAGATTTAGAAGGTATTAAGCTTTATGGAATAGGTGTTAATCTTACTTGCTATGGTGGAGTTATACCAAGGGAAGCTAATCTAACGAAACTTATGATTACTAAAAGGGAGTTAGAAGAAAGGTTTGGTATAAATATAGAAGTGGTGTCCGGGGGAAATTCCAGTAGTATTCATTTGCTAGAAGATGGTACTATGCCAAAGGGAATAAATCTTTTAAGGTTAGGAGAATCCTTAGTACTAGGTAGAGAAACTGCATTTGGTGATAAAATAAAAGACACCTATGAAGATTGTTTTAAACTTAGAGCAGAGATAATAGAAATAAAGGAAAAACCATCTATGCCAATAGGAGAAATTGGAATGGATGCCTTTGGTAATAAACCGGTATTTGAAGATAAGGGTGTAAGAAAGAGGGCCATATGTGCCATAGGGAGACAAGATATTGACCCAGGAGATGTAATTCCCGATGACACAGATATAACCATCCTAGGTGCAAGTAGTGATCACTTTATAATAGATGTAACCGACTGTGAAGATGAATATAAGGTTGGAGATATAGTTTCCTTTAATTTAACATACGGTGGAATATTAAGTACAAGTACTTCGAGATATATTAAAAAGGAACTAGTTTAATAAAGTAAGAATCCTTTGGACACAGTGACTGTGTCCTTTTTCTATTATTTTAAAAAAGTTAATTTTTTATAAAAATTGGGTAGTTATAATAAAGGTATATCAAGAAGTATGATGGTTACGAAGAATTTAGCATTTACATAATACCAGGCATAAATTTCTACATATATTTACTTTAATAGTTTAAAACATTATCTAAGTTGGAATACTACGTGGAAATGATAGCCAAAGTAAGTTATAATATATTATAAATATATATTAAATATAATATGAAAATATAGGGGATATATGGATTTTATAACTATAGCAGTGTCAAATATTGAAATGAGAATATCACAGATAATACCTGCTATTGGTTTTGGCTCGATTATTTATTTTATAGTTAAAGTTATTATAGCAATGAAGAAGGTTTTAGATATAGAAAAGAAGTTGAACAATATAGAAGAAAGGTTAAGGGATATAGAGGATAATAGAGGTAAGTGACATATTATATTTTTATAATAGAGATAATTTACTTAGATAAACAACAGTAATAATTATGGAGGTAGTAGTTATGGTAGAGATAATTAACAAGCTAAAGAATCCTTTAGTAAAAGAAGCAAGGGAGTTATCAAAAAGTAAAAATAGAGTTAAGTATAATAAAATACAGTTAAGGGGATTAGAACAAATAAGATGGGCTAAAAAAGCAGGATTAAATATAGAGAGTATTTTTATAGATAAAAATGAAGAACCTGATAAGTATGAAGAGTTTTCATCTATGATATATCAAACATCCAGTGGAATCTTGAAAAAAATAACTGAAACTAAATATTTGGTTCCCTGTGTAGGCATAGCTAAGGTTAATTCTTATAAAGATGATATTGATCAATTTGTTTTATTGCTAGATAATGTTAAAGATCATGGTAATATAGGTACTATAATCAGAACAGGTATGGCCTATGGAATTAATGACTTTATAGCCACAAATAGTGATTTTGATCCATACATAACAAAGACTATTGATGCTTCTAGGGGAACAACATTTAAATCCAATTTTAAAAGATGTAACAGCTCTAAAGAAGCGGTTTCATATCTTAAGGAGAAAGGATATCAAATAATTGCCACAAGTCCCCATGGAAAATCACTACAATCTACAGTTAATTTAGATAAAAAGCCAGTGGCACTGGTGGTAGGGAATGAAACCTCGGGAGTTTGTGATGAAATATTAGGGGCAGCTGATCATATTGTTCAGATACCAATGCATACTGGGGTAGAGTCCCTTAATGTGGGAGTAGCTACGGGAATTAGTATTTATGAGTTAAGACTTAAGGAGGCTTTAACGATGTTAGCAGAAAAAATTATATCTACTATTGGAAGAGAGGTAAATGTAACTTCTCAGCTTATAAGAAAGGCTTTTGATATAAAGGTAAAAGAAGTAAGTGAATTTACAGGAGATCAAGTAATATTTTTAATGGTATTGAAAAGAGAGTTGAAAATGGAGGGAAACCAAATTGAGGAACAGTTTGGATATTTCAAAGATAAGTTTGAAGAATTTATTGATCCTTTATATAGCAATAAATTAATATATAAAACAGATAAAAAGTTTGAAATAACTAAAGCTGGGGAAGAACTATTGGCTAAATTATGGCCTATTCATGAAAAAACAGAGGATTTAATGTTACAAGGATTTACACAGGAAGAAAAGAAGCAGTTGAAGGAATATTTAGAAAGAGTTCAAAATAATTGTGTAGGTATTATAAAAAAATAGGTATAAAATAGAAAGGGATGTTTTCTATGAATAGAGAGGAACTGGGGAAATTATATCCTATAACTGTAACAGAATATGATGGAAATTGGCCTTTATTATTTCAAAAGGAAAAAAAGATATTAAAAGATATTCTTGGCTCAAAGATAGCTTTAAGAATAGAACATATAGGTAGTACTGCTGTGGAAAATTTGTTAGCTAAGCCCACTATTGATATATTAATTGAGATACCAAAGAAAAAGGATATTAGGGATTTAATAATCAATAAAATGTCTGAAAATGGTTATATACATATGAAGGAACAAAAAAATCATTTGATGTTTGTAAAAGGTTACTCTCCCACAGGGCTTGAAAATGAGTCTTTTCATATACACATGGGAACTAAAGCTCAGGAGTCGTTGTGGGACAGGTTATATTTTAGAGACTATCTTAAGTTAAATCCATCTATAGCTCTAGAATATGCAGAATTAAAGAAGGGATTAGCTAAAAAATATAAGCATGATAGGGAAGCTTATACTGAAAGTAAAGGTGAGTTTATAAAAAGAATAACTGAGATAGGAAAGGAGAAGCTAAAGTAAGGATTAGTAATTAATATGTGAAAAAAGTAGAAATAAATAGCAAAATAGGATATAATAATTAATAAATTTAGTAGAACTGGGGGAAATAGATATGATTATTCGAGGCAGACCTTAAGACTATTATACAAGACCACCACCCTATAGAAAAAATATTTTAAATATTAGAAAATTTCTATAGGGAGTGATAAAAATGAATAAAAGAGATAAGATACTAAGTAATATATGGAAATTGTACGGATATTATTTTTTTCATAACTTGATATTTGCCTATGTAATAGAACGACTTTATTGGCAACAACGGGGAATAACTATACAACAGGTGGTATATACAGAGATTATATATGCTCTGGTAATAGTAATCTTAGAAATTCCAACGGGATATTTAGCTGATAAGTGGAGTAGAAAGAGCATGTTAGTATTGGCTGGGATTTTAACATTTCTAGATTTTTTTATACTAATATATGCCGATAGTTTTTTTGATTTTGCTTTGGCGGTTTTTATTGCTGGAATACAAAGTGCCTTATCCAGTGGAACAACTAATGCTCTTTTATATGATTCTTTAAAAACTTGTAATGAGCAAGATAAATTTGAGAAAGTACTGGGAAGATTAAATTTCTTTGACTATGGGGCAGCAACAATAGGTGCCCTAGTAGGGAGTTTTGTAGCATCTAGGGTTTCATATGTATCAACATACTGGATGTCCCTTGTAAGTGTTACTATTTCTTTTTTATTTGCTATCAGCTTAATAGAGCCTAAGATTAAAACAAAAGAAGATGATGATGAAAAGAATATTAATTATATAAAAGAAGCTTACATATTTTTAAAAGGGAATGCTTCAATAAGATTTGTTTTATTATTAGGTATAGTCATGTCATCGGTGACAATATATGTGGATGAATTTTTTTCCATATATTTAAAAGAAATATCAATACCAGTGATACTATTCGGTGTAATTAGTGGAGCTAATTCTTTAATTATAAGTGTTTCAAGTATATTTGCCTATAAGATTAAGGAAAGGTTTAGTTATAAAAGTATTTTTTCTGGATTGATTACTTTATTTACAATATCGTTAATACTTTTATCCATAATTAAAGTATCCTATGGTGTTATAGCATTATTTATATTTTATTTTTCATCTGCAATGATAGAACCTTTAGTATCGGGATATCTCCATCACAGAACTAAATCAAGCTATAGGGCAACTGTGGAATCTTTTCAGTCTCTAGTAATGAGGGTTTCAACCATAGGTGTAGGATTATTATTTGGAGTTGTTTCAACCGGTTATTCCATATTTATAGGATTTAGAGCATTAGGTATACTATCCTTTATATATTTAGTTTATTATGGAATTAGACAATTTAAGTATCTAAAATAGGTTAAAGATAACAGTGATAAATAAGGTGAAAAAGGGACTGAATATTCAGTCCCTTAAAATTTAGTACAGTAGCAAAATATTATTTTGGGGGATAGACTTAATGATAAAAAATAGAAAAGTTATCTTTTTTGATATGGGTAACACATTATTACATTTTCATCATGGGAAAAGTGATAAAGAAAAGGACGATAAAGGAATAAAGTATCTTACAGATTTTTTTAAAACATTTAATAATAATATTGGTATGGATAGTGTCAGAAAAGATTTCTTTAATAAATGGCAAGAGGTTATGGCCCTTAGAAAATTAACATGTTTAGAGTATCCAGTGGAAGAGTATTTAAATGAATTTTTGAAAGGGTATGATGTAAAATTAGATTTAGATATGTGTATCAAGGCTATGGATATCTTTTATACAGAGTATAGAAAGTATGTTTTAGTAGAGAAAGAAATCCATAAAACACTAGATAAACTTATACAAAAAGGATATAGGATAGGTGTTATATCAAACACTAGTCTTTATGATGAAGTTATGATTAACTGTTTTAAAGAAGTGGGGTTGTATAAATATATAGATACATTTACATTCAGTTACTATTTAAAAGTAGGAAAACCAAAGAAGGAGATATTCAAAGTAGCATTGGATAGAATGAACATAGAAGGAAAGGATGCAATAATGGTAGGAGATAACCTTTTAAGTGATATTAAACCAGCCCAAAGTTTAGGAGTCTATGGGATATGGTTTAATAAATATAATAGATTAAATGATACTGAGATAAAACCAAACTGCGAAATTTCTCAATTGACGGATTTGGGAGATATTTTATAATATAACATATTAAAATTAGAAGTGAAATTATTTCTTTCAACATCAACTATATATATAAATTAATAGTTTAATA
Organism: Dethiothermospora halolimnae; assembly: GCF_037577855.1. Taxonomy (NCBI): domain Bacteria; kingdom Bacillati; phylum Bacillota; class Tissierellia; order Tissierellales; family Thermohalobacteraceae; genus Dethiothermospora; species Dethiothermospora halolimnae. Next base: position 98,818 of record NZ_JBAKFX010000009.1, read on the forward strand.
TAATTAGGGGATTTAGGGAGAAATTTATATAAGTATATATAGTTAATTTATTAATTTTTTAGGGGGAAGATAAAGTGAATGAAGAGTTATTTAGAAATTATTTAGATAAGTTAGAGTTTAGAGAAAGTAGAGTAAAGAGAATTATCAAAACAGTAAAAAAATTCGAAAAATATTTAACTAAGTTGAATAAAACCCTTTATGACGCAAATTATGATGACTTAAATGACTTCTTAACCAAATATACAAAACAATATACGTCAAATTATCATGTAGAAGATTTAAGACACTATTATGAAGAGAAGAATAATAAGAATATGATAAAAGCTGTAGAAGAAATGAGATATAAATTTACTCCACCATATAAACTAAAGGATTTAGATAATATAAGTAAAGAATATTTAGACAAGTTACAAGATATCGGAATAAAAACAAATAACCAGTTCCTCTATACTTGTAAAACAGAAAGCGAAAGAAAAGGTTTATCAATCAAAACTAATATTCCGCTAGAAGAAATAAATAAAATAGCTAAATTATCGGATCTTACTAGAATATTTGCAGTAAAGGGAACAAGGGCTAAACTATATTATGAAGCAGGAATTGATACCGTGGAGAAAATATCAGAGTTAGATGCTAAAGAATTAAGAGATACAGTGATTAAATATATAGAAGAAAGTGGATTTGATGGAATAGCTACTTTAGTTAAAGAAGCTGAGTTTACCGTTAATTTTGCTAAGAAGTTATATAAAATAGCAGAATTTTAAGTTTATACATTATGTTTAGAAAATTATAATGGTCGGGGAGTATAATATTTTCCATAGTAAAAAGATGTTAAAACTTAAGATAAGGGGTGGTAAATATGATAAAACCTATATTAGATTATGGAGATAAGGTTTATATAATTGCCTGTTCAGACGGTCTAAGAGATAATTATTCGGAAAATTTAGATTCTATAATAGATAATCTTAAAAAAATAGGGTTAGAAACTGTACAAGCTAAAACTCTCTTTAGAAAAATTGGGCCCTTTAGTGGAACTCCTAAAGAAAGGGCTAAGGAACTGATGAAGGGATTTACTGATGATAGCATTAAGGCTATATTTGATATTTCTGGTGGAGATTCAGCTAATGAAATTTTGGACTTTCTTGACTATGACATAATAAAGAAAAATTCAAAACCCTTTTTTGGAATAAGTGATTTATCTGTTATTTTAAATACATTATTTAGTTTATCTAAAATACCAGCATACCATTATACCATAAGAAACTTAATAGGAAAAGATTCAGAAAAACAAATAGAAAAATTTGAAAGGTCCTTTTTAAAAGGTTTTGAGGATATATATGAAGTTGATTATGACTGGATTCAAGGCAGTGAAATGAAGGGAACCATAATAGGTGGCAATATAAGGTGCTTTCTAAAATTAGCCGGTACAAAATATATGCCCAATCCAGAAGATAAAATATTATTTTTAGAAAGTCTAGGGGGAGGACCTAATAGAATGGCTTCTCTATTGACCCAGTTTAAACACATAGGTTTTTTGGAGAAGATTAATGGAATTATTTTAGGATCATTTTCTCAAATGGAAGGGGATAAACTAGAGCCTAATATTGAAAGTCTTGTGACAGATATATTGAATAATCAAGAGATACCCGTTGTTAAGACTTCATTACTAGGACATGGAGAAGATGCAGGTTGCATAGTTATTGGAGAAGAAGTTAAATTAGTAAAGGGGGAATATTAATATATGAAATCAAAGTTTTTAGATTTAAATAGATTAGAGTTTTTTACAACAAGTATTTGTAATTCTAAGTGTAAGCATTGTTCAGTTATCAATAAAAACAGTGAAGAAAAACATATAGATATAGATGTTGCGATTAACTTGATAAAGAAACTTAGTAGTAGATACGATTTACAATCGGTCATGACCTTTGGAGGGGAGCCATTGCTATTTCCGGAAGTTATATACTCTATTCACAAAGCAGCAAAGAATTTGGGAATTCCCAGTCGTCAGATAATAACAAATGGTTATTGGTCAAAGGATGATGATAAAATACAGGAGACAGTAGATAGATTAGAAGAAGTCGGGGTTAACAAAATTCTAATATCGGTTGATGCTTTTCATCAAGAACATATTCCTATTGAAATAGTAAAGAAAGTGACAAAAAAGTTACTTAAAACTTCCATATCAGATATAAAGCTAAGTCCCTGTTGGGTAGTATCAGAAGAGGATGATAATTTTTTCAATAAAAAAACAAAATCTATTCTAGAAGAATTTAAAGATTTATCGATAAAAGTTGGCAGTGGAAATGTAGTATCACCCCAAGGGGCGGCATTGAAAAATTTAAATAAGTATTTACCAAATAAGAAACTTTTAGAAGATGGGAAATGTGGGGATCTACCATATACAGATACATTGGATTCAATTAAAAGTCTAAGTGTTGAACCAAATGGAGATATGATTATATGTAAAAATTTCAAAATTGGAAATGCAGAAGATGAGAATATAGAAGACACTTTAGAAAAATACAATCCCTATAATAATATATATATGAAAACTATATTAGAAGATGGAGTGCAGGGGTTATTAAAACTAGCAGATAGGGAAGGTATAGAAATTGAAGAAAGAGAATTTTATTCTATATGTGATAAGTGTACATATTTAAAAGATAAGTTAATCAGTAAGTAACACAGAAGGGGGAAAGGGACATGATTAAGGGTATATTTCTTGGAACTGGAAGTATTCCAACAAAGGAACGTAATTCCCAAGGGGTTTTATTAGAGTTTGATAATAAGGAGACAGTTCTTATCGATTGCGGGGAGGGGATTCAACGGCAAATTTTAAATATAGATACTGACCTTGAAAAGCTAAATACTATTTTCCTTACCCATGATCATATAGATCATATTTATGGTGTAGGTGGAATGTTAACCTTGCTTTTAAGTAGATATCCGAAGAAAAAAGTTATAATTTATGGACCAAAGGTTACTGTGAAAACTGTAAAAGAAGTAGTAAACTTATTTATGCCAGAGAAAATTTCTAGAATTAAGTATATTGAAACTACTGGGAGTCAAGAGATTAGGACAGAATCATATGATTGCTATACATTCAAAACCAGGGCTATCGCATGAAAAATAATTATTAAAATGAAATGGAAAAAATCTCAAAAAGGAATTTTAGATTTTATGTCGAATCTTTAAAATATACAAATAAAATACGAGGAGAGCAGACATGAAATTTGA
>NZ_JBAKFX010000010.1:0-84565 GCF_037577855.1 Dethiothermospora halolimnae
GGTTAATCCAATAACAGATTTTATAGTGAACTTTATTCCGTGTGATGCAAAAAAATGTTGAGCTAATAAATATATAGGGTTTCCATCAACAATAAATTCAAGATTTTTAGGGATATTTTTAATTTTAAAAGGGGGAGAATATATGAAAAAGACAAAATTTTCAAAGTATTTGAAGAGAGTTACTGCTATATTACTTTTTATTAGTTTAGTGATTGCACCACTTCCACTATATGCTCAGTCAAATACTACAGATTCACTGGAAGTAGGTAAAACTTATCATGGGTTTAAATTGACTAGGCAGGAAAAAGTCGATGAAATAAACTCTACGGCAGAAATTTTTGAACATTCTAAAACGGGAGCAAAATTAATTTATTTAAGGAATGATGATGACAATAAGGTATTTACTATAAACTTTAGAACACCACCTGAAAATAGTACTGGTGTTGCCCATATAATTGAGCACTCCGTTCTTTGTGGATCTAGAAACTTTCCAACTAAGGATCCGTTTTTGGCAATGATGAAAAAATCATTAAATACTTATTTAAATGCAGCGACTTATGCAGATAAAACTGCATATCCCGTGGCAAGTAGAAATCATAAAGATTTTAGAAATTTAATAAATGTATATTTAGATGCTGTTTTCTATCCTAACTTCTATGAAAATGATAAGATATTTAAACAAGAGGGATGGCGTCATGAGTTAGAAACAGTAGATGGGGAATTAAACTATAATGGTATTGTTTATAATGAAATGAAGGGAAACTATTCTAATGCCCAAAGATTATTAGGTAGCAAGATAGATGAATCCCTATTTCCAGATAGTATATATCGACATGACTCAGGGGGGAATCCAGAAAATATACCTGATTTAACCTATGAAGAGTTTGTAAATTTCCATAAAAAATATTATCATCCTTCAAACTCATATATATACCTATATGGTGATATGGATATAATGGAGACACTAAAATTTATTAATGATAATTACTTAGCTAATTTTGATAAAAAAGAGATTGATTCAGAGATACCTATGCAAGAACCATTTGATCAAATGAAAGAGGTTTATGCTAAATATTCGGTACCAGAGGGAACCGATACTAGTAATAAGACATATATGGCTCTTAACTATGCTATGCCCAAACAGCCTAATGTTGAGTCCTATCTGTCAGCCTTTATCAGTTTTGCATTGTTTGACTATGACTCATCTCCTGTTAAAAAAGCGATTTTAGATGCAGGGTTGGGTTCTAGTAGTACCAGTTCCTATTCTTCTGGTAAGCAGCAACCAACATTTAGTATTATGTTAAATAACACTAATAAAGATAAGGCAGAAGCATTCAAAAAAGTTGTTTTTGATACTTTAACTAAATTGGTTAATGAAGGTATGGATAAGGATAGGTTAAAGGAAGAGATAGCATCAATAGAGTATTCATCTCGTCAACAAAAAAGTAATGCTACTAGGGGAATGAATTATAATGATTCTATTATGATGGGATGGTTATATGGTGGAGATCCACTGGCATTCTTAAAAGTAAATGATGTATTAGAAGATATAAAGGGTAAAATCGATGATAACTATATAGAAAACTTTATAAAGGAAAATATATTAGAAAACACCCATAGTTCATTAGTTGTATTAGAACCTCAGCCGGGATTGGCAAGTAAAAATAATGCAAAATTATCTAAAAAACTACAGGACTATAAAAATAGTTTAACTGATGAAGAAAAGAAACAATTAGTTAAACAAACAGCCGAACTGAAAAAATGGCAAGAAACTGAAGATACAGAAGAGGCTTTAGCAACTATACCAACACTTTCCTTATCTGATATTAATGATGATGTAAAGGAAATACCAACTGATATTGAAAAAATAAATGATATTACAATATTAAATCATCCTATTTATACAAATGATATCGGATATATTGAAATGTACTTTGATACAACTAAAGTACCTCAAGAGCAAATACCATACTTATATTTACTATCGAGTCTTCTTAAGAAAGTTGATACTGAAAAGTATTCCTATGAAGATTTAGTAAGTGAAGTTAAGTCCAATACTGGAGGCATAGGGTTTGGGGTGCAAGCCTATAGTAAATATGGAGATTCAAACACATATTATCCTAAAATGGTAGTTGGAACAAATGTACTTTCTAGTAAATTACCTAAGGCATTTGCTTTAACATCAGAGATAATTAATAATAGTAAATTTGATGATGTTGATAGGTTAAAGGAAATAATATCAAATTACAAATCTCAAATTGAGTCTGGATTTAGTTCAAATGGAGCAGGAATTGCTATAAATCGTACATTTAGCTATTTCTCAGAAGTAGATAAATATGGGAGATTAGGAAGTGGATTAGATTATTATAATTTTATATGTGAGGTTGAAAAACAACTTGAAAATGCTCCAAATACTGTAATTGATAACTTAAATAAAGTTTATAAGCTAGCATTTGATAAAGAAAATCTTATCGTTGGTGTAACTATAGATAAGAAAAATTATGATAAATTTAAAAAGGAATTTAATAGTTTTTCAAAGGATTTGAAGGTAGTAGATGGACCTAGACAAACATATAACATAGAATTTGACAATATTAAGGAAGGGATAAAGGTTCCTTCTAAGGTTCAATATGTAGTTCAAGGATATAATTATGAAGAGTTAGGATATGAATATTCAGGTAAGATGGAGGTTCTATCTAAAGTATTAAATACAGATTATTTATGGCCACAGTTACGTGTTAAAGGGGGAGCCTATGGTGGATATTCAATTATGTCAGAGGATGGAACATTAGGTTTCTATTCTTATAGGGACCCAAGACTTAAGGGAACATTAGAATCCTATGATGGAATGGTTAAGTTCCTAGAGACATTTAATGCGTCTAAGGAAGACATGGTTGATTATATTATAGGAACCATAGGTTCTATGGATAGACCATTAAGTCCATGGCAAAAAGGTTCAAATGCTAATGCTAACTATATTAAACAAATAACCTATGAAGATATAAAACAGATAAGAAAAGAAATATTAAATACAACTGGGGAAGATATAAAAACTTTTGCTAAAATGATAAAATCAATAATGGAAAAAGATAATTATTCCGTAGTAGGAAACGGTGAGAAGATCGAACAACATAAAGACGTGTTTGATATAATAATCGATGCTTTAAGTAAATAGAAGATTAAATTATAAAAAGCCCCTTTAAAATTAATTTGAAAGGGACTTTTTATAATTTATAACTTTAAATCAGTAAATAATAGGTATATAATATATATTTAGATAGTTATGTTAAGGATATAAAGGGGAGACTTTAGTCATTACTAAGTTAGGATATTATGAGATTACTGAAAGGTATGATGTTTTTACTTTGTATTTTATTAGTTGTTTCTGTCATTATTAAAAGTATTATCAATAATATTCTTTGTACTTACTTAAGAACTTAATTAAAGGCTAAATAAAAAATATGAGGAACTATTTTGTATAGAAATATAAAAATTACTGAAAGGTGGAAATTTATGATCAATAGTAAAATGATATTACATATTTCTATAGTTATGATCTTTTTTCTATTGACAAAGGCTACTCCGATTTATAAAAATAAAGTAAAAATAGACCATGAAATTGAGGGAATACTTCATGAAAAAAAAGAAGTTGACCAAGAAGAGAGTTTTAGATGTGGACCGTTGCCTAAAAGGATAATAAAAAAAGTAAAAGAGGTATCATGGAAGGAGAATGATAAAATACAACTAAATGATTTATATTATGTAGAGGTGTTACATTGGGGTTTTGATTATAAGGTCCATAGAGGCGAGCTTATAGTACATAGAAAAGTAGCAGAAGAAGTAATGGAGATATTTAAAAAATTATATGATAAGAAATTTGAAATAGAAAAGATAAGATTAATTAGTGAATATAATGCAAATGATAATTTGTCTATGGCAGATAATAATACCTCTGCTTTCTGTTATCGTGAAATAACAGGAAAAAAGGGAATGATATCTAAGCATGGTTATGGTATTGCAATAGACATTAATCCTTTAATAAATCCATATGTAAAGGGAGATGTAATCTTACCTAAGGAAGGAAAAAAATATATACAAAGAGATAAAAAGGTTAAAGGGTTAATAACAAAAGATAGTATTGTTTATAAACTATTTAAGGAAAAAGGCTGGACTTGGGGAGGGGAATGGAAAACTCTAAAGGATTATCAACATTTTCAAAAAAATATTTCAATTGAGTAAATATGGGACTATGATTACGAATTGATTACATTATACCATATTATATTTCAACATATACAGAATATAGTATGGCGACCATAGAAAAACGAAATTACTTATAACTAATAATGGGAGGAAGATTAATGAATAAAAAGAAAAATATGCTAGTAATACTACTTGTCACATTAATGGTATTTTTATCAGATTTTTCATTAGTATATGCAGCCGATGGTTACCGAAACATAAAAGCTTGGTTTGGTGACATTAATATATTAAACAATGGAGAAAAAATAGGAGACCACGTTCCAAAATTTATGGTAGATGGTCTTATTTATGTGCCAATTCAAAAAGTTGGAGAAATTTTTGATAAAAATTGGAGTTGGGACCAAGTAACTCATACAATGAGATTTACAGATAACCCCAGTAAGCAGAATTTTAATCAAAAGCAAAATAATATGATGATGTTTATGAGACTTTTTGAAAAGGAAGAAAAAATTAAAGAGTTAGAAGAAAAGGTTAAAACATTAGAGACAAAATTAGAAGGAAAAAAAGAGGTAACAGATTTGGATGATTTAGAGAAAGATATTAAAGATAAGTATGATGAAATAGACGATGTAGAGGTTAATGATATTGATTTAGATGATAAAGGTAATGACGTTGAAGTAAAAATAGAGATAGATCTGGATAAAGATGAGAGGGAGTGGAAAAGGGTTTCAGAAAGTGAGCTAGAGGATTATCTTGAAAATATATATGATGAAATTAAATACGCAGTTGAGGATTTAGATGATGTGAAGGGAGAAATTGAAACAAAGTCTAGAAAATATGATGACATTGAATTTATATTTAATTCAAGGGGACAGGTAAGATTTGATCTAGATAATGATTCAGTTAATGACCTTGAGAACGAACTAGAAGATGAGTATGATAAAATTGATGATGAAGTAAGGGTAGACTTTGAACTTCGTGGTGATAAGGACAAAATATATGTTGATATACAAATTGAATCAGATCATGAAGATGATGATTTTGATGATTTAAGTAGAAGTGATGTAGAAAACTATATAAAAGATTTATGCAGGGATATTTTAGATGAATTTGATGATGCTGATATTGATGGTAAAATAGAAGATAGTGATGGATATAAAGAAGTTAAATTTGATGTGGATTTAGGATATGATCTAGATATAGATTGGTAATATAGCATAACAATAGATTTACGTATATAAAAGTTTTAACCTATTTTTGTTAAGACTTTCAACTTTAAAAAAGGAGATTTATTATGGATATTAAAAGGGGAAAAATAATTTTTTTTAGTGGCACTGGCAATACGAAATATATAGCTAAATCCTTTGAAGAAAACTTCAAAAATAAAGATATAGAAATTGATATAACTTCTATAGAAAATATAAGAAGGTTTGATATTAAAAATATAGACTTTTTAGTAATAGGTGCTCCAATATATGCAGATAATGTACCAGAATTTTTTATCAAGTGGTTAAAAGAAAATATTCCATATGCTGAAAAAATGATTCCAATAATATTATTTACCACTCAGGTCTCAACTGGAGCTGGGGTTCATATTATGGAAAGAATAATGACTGATAAGAACTATAAAGTAGTTATTAAAACTAGTTTCTCTATGCCTAATAACTATTATTATGCCATGTTTTCTAAAACTCCAGAGAAAAGGGTAAAAGAAATGATAAGCAATGGAAAAAATAAAGTTGAAGAGTTAGTAGAAAAGTTTTTACAAGGAAAAGAAGTTAAAGACAGGGGAACTAGAAGTAGAGTATTTTTGGCAAAGGCAGTTGGTAAAATGTTCTCCAGTGTAGGGAAAAAACAGGCCCAAAAATTAACCGTTACTGAAGACTGTATAAAATGTGGTTTATGCGTAAGAAAATGTCCAAGCAATAATATTATATTAAAGGATAAAATAACTTTTAAAGAGAACTGCTACGTTTGTACTAGATGTATACATATATGTCCTGTAAATGCTATTAGATATAAAGGCAAGAAATGTGATCAGTACAATATGTTTTTGAAGTAATAAAACTTTTATTTGTATCTTCTACTATAGGAGTATCAAATCTCTGTTCTTTGCTCCTTACACCCTGTACAAAACAAAAGAAGTGCTAAAGGCATCTGTGTTCTAAGAATAAAAGCTGGTATATGTAAAAACATATGCCAGCTTTTTACATTGTAAATAATATTAAAACTTTGTTAAAATTATAGATAAGAGTATTATCAAAATTCTTTGTTATTATATTACAAAATACTACAAGATTTGTTGACTATTAACCCCTTATGAATATATAATTAGATGTAAATTGTTTATAAAATATATCGGTAAACATGTGAGGTGTTGGATATGATATTGATGATAGATAATTATGATTCTTTTACTTACAACTTAGTACAGTATTTAGAATCATTGAAAGAAGAGGTTTCAGTCTATAGAAATGACGAGATAACTTTAGAAGAAATAGAAAAAATGGATCCTGATATGATAGTTCTATCTCCGGGGCCCTGTACACCTAATGAAGCAGGAATATGTAAAGAGGTTGTGAAAAAATTCAAAGGTAAATTACCTATTTTAGGAATATGCCTTGGACATCAGACGATAGGCGATATATTTGGTGGGAAAGTTATAAAAGCGATGGAACCGGTTCATGGAAAGGTACATCCTATAAAACATGGAGATAAGGGAGTTTTTAAAGGGTTAAATAATCCTCTAAATGTAACTAGATATCATTCCTTAGTGTTAGAAAGGGAAAGCATTCCAACATGTTTTGAAATAACTGCTGAAACCAATGAAGGGGAAATAATGGGTATAAAGCATAAAGACTATTTAATAGAAGGAGTCCAATTTCATCCGGAAGCAATATTAACAGAACAGGGAATGGATATTTTAAATAATTTTTTAAAAGAAGCAAAAAAATATAAAAGAGGGTGTTAGATATGTTAATAAAAGAAATCAAGACATCTCTTAATAGTTTTGAAATATATAGTATTTTTAAAAATGATAAGTATAGCTTTTTTTTAGATAGTGGTATGGATCATGATAACTTAGGAAAGTATTCCTTTATAGGTGCTAATCCTTTTGGAGTATTTAAAAGCAAAAATGAGAGTATAACTATAATAGAGGATAATGAAGAAAAAACTTTCAATGGAGATCCATTTGCCCAGCTAAAAAAGTTATTGTCAAAGTATAATATGAATTATAAAACAGATATCCCCTTTATAGGAGGAGCTGTTGGATATCTATCCTACGATCTATGTCATCACGTTGAAAAATTACCTAGAACAGCAATTGACGATGTAGAAATCCCCGATTGTTTTTTTGGACTATATGATGGCATAATTATAATAGATCATAGGGAGAACAAAGTTTTTATCTCATCACTGGGAATAAAGAACAATGAAGAAAAAACTATAGATAATATAACCAGTAGAATAAAAGAAGCTGAAAAAATAGGAATTAATATAGAACTTAAAGATAAAGAGTTGCCTGTGGAATTTAAATCTAATTTTACAAAGGAAAACTATATAAAGGCTGTAGATAAGGTTAGGAACTATATAAAATCTGGGGATATATATCAAGCCAATTTAACCCAAAGGTTTAATTGTGACCTACAGGAGTCTCCCTTTGAGTTATATGGAAAGCTTAGAGACATAAATCCAGCCCCATTTGCTAGTTTTATAGATTTTGGGGAAGGGTATATAGTAAGTAGTTCCCCAGAGAGATTTGTAAAAGTAGAAGATAGGATTATAGAGACTAGACCGATAAAGGGTACAAGACCTAGGGGAGCTAACGAAGAAGAAGATATAAGAAATAGAGAGGAACTACTATCAAGTGAGAAGGATAAAGCCGAATTATTGATGATAGTAGATTTAGAAAGAAATGACTTGGGAAGAATATCCAAGACTGGCACAGTAGAAGTAACTGAATTATTTAAATTAGAGGAGTACTCAACCGTATATCATTTAGTGTCAACAGTAATAGGTGAAATGAAAGAAGGTAGTGACTTAGTAGATGTAATAAAATCTACTTTTCCAGGAGGTTCCATAACAGGGGCACCTAAAATTAGGGCCATGGAAATTATAGACCAATTGGAACCAACCCAAAGAAATATATATACAGGCTCTATTGGATATCTTGGATTTAATGGAGATATGGATTTAAATATTGTGATTAGAACCATTGTTTGTAAAGATGATAGGGCATACTTTCAAGTAGGTGGCGGTATTGTATGGGACTCCGATGCTGAAATGGAATATGAAGAGACTCTCCATAAGGCTAAGGCTCTAATAGAAGCCTTAAAAAAGTAATCTTAGGGTGATATTATTGAATATATCAGTAAACGGTAAAATTATACCAAGGGACAAATTCCTCTATCCCATAGATAGCAGCGGTTTCATGTATGGCTATGGTATTTTTGAAACCATGAAAATAGTAGAAAATAAAATACTTTTTTTAGAGGAACATATTGATAGGCTTAAAAATGGATGTAAGATATTAGGATTAACCCTTAAATATGATTTTAAAGATATAAAAAAATATTGTTATGACTTAATTCATGCCAATGGTATAACTGGTGGTGTTGTTAAACTAACTTATGTAAATGGAGACAATAATACCTTAATAATTACCACTAGGAAAAATAGTTATAAAGATGAGGATTATAATAGAGGTTTTAAAGTAGCATTTTCAGATGTAAAAAGAAACCCCTATTCAAAACTGGTATATGTAAAGTCTAATAATTATTTAGAAAATATATTGGCTAGAAGGGAAGTAGTATCTAGGGGATACGATGAAGTCATATTTGAAAATATTCATAATGAAATATGTGAAGGTGCCATATCTAATATATTTTTTATTAAAAACAAAAAAATATATACACCGAAAGTAGAATGTGGTATATTATCAGGGATAGCTCGAACTAAAGTTTTAGAATTAATAAAGGAGTTAAATATAAATCATGAAGTTGGGATATTTGATAAAAGAACATTATTAGAAGCTGATGAAATATTTATTACAAATTCCCTTATGGATATAATGCCCATAAGTCAGGTGGATAATAAAACTTTTAATATAATTAATTATAGTATCACCAATCTTCTAATTGACAAATTCAAAGTATTTATAAAGGGAAAAATATAAAATATGAGAGTTTTACCATCAATTTTAAAATATACAAAATTATAAGCTTAATAAAAAATAATAATTGTTAGATACTAAGAAAGGAGCATTTACTATGGATAAAGAAAAAATAAAGAGAGCTGTCAGAGATATATTAGAAGCTGTAGGTGAAGATCCAGATAGAGAAGGATTAATTGATACTCCAAGAAGAATTGCTAACATGTATGAAGAGATTTTCGAGGGTTTAAAAAAGGATCCAAAGGATCATTTACAAGTATTTTTTCAAGAAGAACAACATGAAGAATTAGTATTAGTTAAGGATATACCATTTTATTCTGTATGCGAACATCATTTAGTTCCATTTTTCGGTAAGGCCCATGTGGGATATTTGCCTAAAAATGGTAAATTAACAGGACTTAGTAAACTTGCTAGAGTAGTTGATACTGTAGCCAAAAGACCTCAACTTCAAGAAAGACTTACTGCATCGGTTGCAGATACGATAACTGAAGTTTTAGACCCATATGGTGTAATAGTAGTTGTAGAGGCTGAACATATGTGCATGACTATGAGGGGTATTAAAAAACCAGGTTCTAAAACTATAACATCAGCAGTAAGGGGATTATTTGATAGGGATGCTAAGGCAAGGGCTGAGGCCATGTCATTAATCAATTTTGGCAGATAAGTAGTGGATTATTTATTAAAAGTATAGTATAATCTTATACTACGATAAAATATAATGAAATGAATAAGGAAGATGTTTATGAAGGATAAAAAAGTATTAAATGGAGAAAAGGTAACGGTTAAGTTAGGAAAACTAAATATTGGAGATGGAAAGCCTGTATTCATGGCAGGACCCTGTTCAGTTGAATCTAGGGAACAAATAATAGAAACTGCCTTACAGCTTAAAGAAATAGGGGTAGATGTATTAAGGGGTGGTGCATTTAAGCCTAGGACAAGTCCCTATAGCTTTCAAGGTCTTGGGGAAAAGGGCCTAAAATATTTGAAAGAAGCAGGGGAAAAGGCAGGATTACCCATTGTAACAGAATTAATGGATGAAAAAAATCTGAATATAATAATGGAGTATACAGATATTATTCAGATCGGTTCTAGAAATATGTATAATTATCCCCTTCTAAAGGCAGTTGGAAAGGTAGATAAACCTATTTTACTAAAACGGGGCATGAGTGCTAAGGTTAAAGAATGGATATTGGCAGCAGAATATATTGCCTCTAATGGAAATAAAAATATTATACTATGTGAAAGAGGCATAAGAACATTTGAAACTTATACTAGAAACACATTGGACTTAGCGGTTGTTCCCATAGTAAAGAGAGAAACAGGGTTACCGGTGATAGTAGATCCCAGTCATGGTACAGGAATAAGGGACTTAGTTGCTCCTATGACAAGGGCATCTTTAGCTTGTGGTGCCGATGGAGTAATGATAGAGGTACATCCAAACCCGGAAGAAGCATTAAGTGATGGACATCAATCATTATCCTTAGAAGAGTATGGAGAACTAAAGAATTCATTATTATAAAAGACGATTTTTAATCGTCTTTTTTGTTGTTTTTGAATAGAAAAGGGGAATATATAAATATGAGTTAATTAAATGCTATATAATAAAATGATTAGGAGAAGATTAAAATGACAACGGGACTGATAATAGGTAAGTTTATGCCTATACATAAAGGACATAGGGCACTTATTAATTTTGCTAACTCTAGATGTGACAGGTTAATTATATGTGTATGTACCCTTGATGGGGAGCCAATTGAGGGACAGTTAAGGTATAAATGGGTTAAAGAAATATATAAGGATTTTAAAAATATAGAAGTAAAACATATAACCGAAAAACTCCATAGTAAAAATTTACATATTGAAAAGGCAACAAAATTATGGACTAAATATTTAATAAAAAATATTGATCCAATTGATATAATATTTTCATCGGAGGAATATGGAAACTATTTGGCTAAATACATCAATGCTAAACATATACAATTTGATCCTAATAGAAAAAATAATAAAATATCGGCAACAATGATTAGAAACAACCCACTGAAATATAGGCACTTTATTCCTGATATTGTAAAGCCTTATTTTAAACTGTAAAGTTTTTATATGTGCTTTTTTCAAAATCTCTGTACTCTGATCCCTGCACTCTGCACTGAGCAAAGAAGTGGCAAAGCCACCTTTGCTCTTGATTTAAATATTAAATTAACTTCATAATTACTTTATTGGATTATAACTAAAGATATGTTAGAATGAAAGTATAAGATGGTTGTTAAAAAATTAACAAACATTATATTTAAATAAAGGGAGGGGCTAAAATGAAGAAAGAAAATAAAGACTTTTTAGTAATAGGACTAGCACTATTCGCAATGTTTTTTGGTGCAGGAAACTTAATATTTCCACCATCAATAGGTTTGCAAGCAGGAGAAAATTGGTTTGCTGCAATGATGGGCTTTTATTTAACTGGAATAGGGATGCCCCTATTGGGTATTTTGGCAATATCTAAAGCTGGAGGAACTATTGAAGGATTGGCTGGCAAGGTTGGTTCAAAATTTAGTAAAATATTTGGCTCAGTGGCAGTACTAATCTTAGGTCCTCTTTTAGGAGTACCAAGAACAGGAGCAACAACTTATGAAATGGGTATAAAGCCTATTTTTTCAGATGTTAGTCCTGTGTTGGTTTCAATAGTTTTCTTTTCTGTAACTCTATTTTTCGTAATAAAACCGTCGGGTATAATAGATAGAATTGGAAAGTTATTAACACCTATATTATTAATTATGCTTTCGGTAATCATATATAAAGGGGTTACAGCTCCAATGGGAACCCCAATAGATACTGGCATGTTAAAGCCCTTTTCAACAGGATTTACTGAAGGTTATCAAACAATGGATGCCATAGTATCTATACTTATAGGAGGCATAGTAATAGCTTCATTAAAGGAAAAGGGGTATGAAGATAAGAAACAGCAGTTTAAACTAACGGCAAAGGCAGGTATATTAGCAGCAACGGGATTGGCAATAGTATATGGGGGATTATTATATCTTGGAGCTACAGGGAGTTCAGTATTTCCTCAGGATATAGTGAAAACAGGATTAACCGTATCAATAGTTACGACTATATTGGGGGAGATTGGGAAAGCAGTTTTAGGTATATGTGTTTCCTGTGCGTGTCTAACAACTTCTGTGGGAATTACAGCAACGGTGGGAGATTATTTTAGCAAAATAACTGAAGGGAAGTTAAGTTATAAATCGGTGGTTATAGCTTCTTCTATAATAAGTGCCATAGTTTCAAATACAGGAGTTGAACAAATAGTTAAGTTCGCAGCACCTATATTAGCGGTTATATATCCGGTGGCCCTTGTGTTAATTATAATGAATTTATTTGATAACTTGATAGTCAATAAAAGGATATATAAAGGAGCTGTATATGGAACTTTATGTATAAGCATAATAGATGGAATTACTGCTTTAGGAGTAGATATTGGAATAGTTAAAAATATTGTGGCTATATTACCATTAGGTAAACAGGGATTTGGATGGATATTACCTGCATTAATTGGAATAGTTATAGTAAATACATTAACAAAGAAAAATGAAGAAAGAAGGAAGAGAAAGTATGCTTAAAGTTTAATATAAAAAATATAAGGGAATTACCTTAGGGTAATTCCCTTATATTTTTATATGTAGGTCCTGAATATATTTAGGGTGACTTTACAGCCATACAGTACAGTATAATAACAAAGTAGAGTTGTTAAGAATTCATAAAAATCGAGTTTCTGGGGGATTCATAAAAATCGAGTTGCTGGGGGATTCGCAATCCCACAGCTTATTTTAAAATACAGTCTTTGGCATAATAGGTCTTCTAGAAGAAGACCTAAGGGCCTCAATATATTGAGACCCTACATAAATTTATGGACTCACCAACTTCCTGCTCCCTAAACCTTGCACCCTGCACAGAACAAAGAAGTGGCTTTAGCTCCATTTGTTCTATTATTGGGAATTATAATTTGCAACCAATTTGTTATACCCTATAGTTCTTTGATATAATAAAAATAACGAATTATCTGAAAAATAAGTAGTTGAATATATGGTTGAAATTGGGGGATATCAATGTTTGATATTAAACTTTCTGGGGAAATAGCTGAATTTATCAAAAAAATCTTGTATAATATAAATGGTAATATATATTTTATAATTATTATTTTGCTAATTGTTTTTTGTGGATATGCTATATTTACAAATATAAGGAAAAACGAATATGATAGGGTCATAATGCTAGTAATATTTTCTATTATATTATTAGGAGGAGCTGTAGGGTTTTTTATAGAGCATAGTATAGTTCATTGAATGATTATTTAATACTTAACATTAAGTTTTAATTTGTTCAAATTAAGCCATATTAAGGTTAATGTTAAACATTAACCTTAATATATTTTTAATATCAGGGTAACAATATGATATAGATATAAAGTAATGGGTCAGACTTATATATATCAATATAATTTGTAACCTAATTTATTTTAACAAATAACCCTACTTGAAAACTATGATACCAAATAATAAAATAAAAGGAGGAAGATTATGGAACATTTGAAACTTTATCAAAAGTGGTTAGATGATGAAAATATTGATGAAAAAACTAAGGAAGAATTAAGAACTATAAAGGATGATGAAGAGGAAATACAGGATAGATTTTATAAACAGTTGGCATTTGGTACAGCTGGTCTAAGGGGAAAAATAGGAGCTGGGACCAATAGGATGAATAGATACATAATAAAAATTGCAACCCAAGGTCTTGCAGAGGTTATAAAAGCACGGGGAAAGGAAGCCATGGACAGAGGTGTTGCCATAGCCTATGATGTAAGACATTACTCCGATGAATTTGCTAAAACAGCAGCTTTAGTGCTGGCAGAGAGTGGAATTAAAGTATACCTATTTGAAGGTATAAGACCTACCCCAGAATTATCATATACTATAAGGAAGCTAAATACAATGTCAGGAATAGTGGTTACTGCAAGTCATAACCCTAAAGATTATAATGGATACAAAGTATATTGGAAGGAAGGTTCCCAAATACTTTCAGACATTGCCGAGGAAATAACAGAAGAAATAGATAAGATAACTGACTTTTCTAAGGTTAAGGAAATGGATGAAAAAGAAGCTAAAGAAAGGGGATTATTAAATATAATAGGGAAAGAAATAGATGATGATTATATAGAGATGGTAAAGGGACTCTCTTTAAGGGATGATATAGATAAAGATATAAAAATAATTTATACTCCTTTAAATGGTACAGGTAATAAACCGGTTAGAAGGGTTTTAAAGGAAAGGGGATTTAAAAATGTAATAGTTGTACCAGAACAGGAAAATCCAGATCCAGACTTTACAACTGTTGGGTATCCAAACCCAGAGGACATAAAAGCCTTTGAATACTCTGAAAAGCTAGGTGAAAAAGAAAATGCCGATATACTAGTTGCAACAGATCCAGATTGTGATAGGGTTGCTTGTATGGTTAAAGATGATAATGGAAAATACGCATCATTAAATGGTAATCAAGTTGGAGCCATACTTATAAACTATATACTAGAATCTAGAAAAGAGCAAAATAGTATCCCTGAAAATGGAGCAATAGTGAAGTCTATTGTAACTGGAGATTTGGGAAAAACAATAGCTAAAGAATATGGTGTTGAAACTATTGACACACTGACAGGATTTAAGAATATCTGTGGAAAGGCAAATGAATTTGAAAGAACTAAGGAATACGACTTTATATTTGGATATGAAGAAAGTATAGGTTATGTATATGGAACTAAAGTAAGGGATAAGGATGCTGTTATTTCATCAATGTTATTGGCCGAAGCAGCAGGATATTATAAGTCCCAAAATAGGACATTAATTGATGTATTAAATGATATTTTTGAAAAACATGGATATTACTCAGAAAATCTATTCTCATTGGTACTAGAGGGAATAGAAGGGCAAAAGAGAATAAAGAGAATGATGGAAGTATATCGTAAAGAATATCTAAAAGAAATAAAGGGTGCTAAGCTATCTAAGTTTATAGATTATCAAATACAAACCGAGACGGATTTTGTAACAAATGAGACAAATAAAATAGATATAAATCCAACAAATGGTCTTAAATTTATGTTAGATGACGAATCATGGTATGCAATACGTCCTTCAGGAACAGAACCCAAAATAAAGATTTATATCTATGCTAAAGGAGATACACTTGAAAAAGCAGAAGAAAAAGTTGAAAATATAAAGCTAGCGGTGATGGAAAAGCTAAATAGTGTGGAATAGTAAGGGAAGTAAAAAATATAGTGAAGATTTTGAATGAATTGGAAGTTATTTGTGAAATTGACAATCGACAATGGACAGTTGACAATTTAAGGTACAAATCCGCTGAAGCTGATTTGATGTTTAGTATTTTACAGATCAAGGAAGTGAATTAACATTTAAATGGTAAATGGTTACTGTCAACTATATTAAGTAGATAAAAATTTATTCCTCAGTAAATACAGTGAAAAACTTGGATGACTTAAAAGTATCCAAGTTTTTCACTGTATATGTAGGGTCTGGTCTGGGCATGTCCAGACCACCGTCCCGTCAGGTGGCGGAAAATCAGCTTGCTGATTTATTAACTATTAACTATTAACTATGTTTACTCAAAAGAAAGGTAAAGTTTTCCCTTCGTAACAATTTTGTAACTATTAATATCAGTTCATATGGTATAATATAGTAGACAAGCTATGAACAATTATTGTTACAAATTAGTATCATTTTCAAGATGTAATAATAAATTATATATAAAAAAATAAATATTAAAAGAGGGTTTGGACAGGAAGGAGGAATATATTGGGGAATATCGTTGAAGTAAAAGGGGTTAGAAAGGTTTATAGAATGGGGCAAGAGAAGATAGTAGCCCTTGATAATGTGGATTTAGAAGTAGAAGAAGGTAAATATTGTTGTCTATTGGGAACATCGGGTTCTGGCAAATCTACACTGCTAAATATGATGGCTGGTTTAGAGAAGCCAACTAAAGGTAGTATACTGATTAAGAACTATCCAGTGGAAAAAATGACTGAAAATCAGTTGGCAGTATTTAGACAGAAGTTTATAGGATTTGTATTTCAATCATATAATCTACTACCGTCCTTGACCGCCCTTGAAAATGTAACTATGCCATTAATGTTCAAAGGAGTTCCAGCTAAGGTAAGGAAAAAAAGGGCTTTAAAGATGTTAAAGGCGGTGGGGTTAGAAAAAAGGGTTAATCATAAACCATCAGAGATGAGTGGAGGACAACAACAAAGGGTTAGTATAGCCAGATCATTTATAAACAACCCTCAAATATTATTTGCCGATGAACCCACAGGAAATCTTGATACAAGCACAACTGAGGAAGTAATGAAGCTAATTATTGACTTAGCAGAGGAACATAACCAAACCCTTATTATAGTAACACATGATGTGGAAATAGCAGATTTTGCCCATAAGATAGTCCATATGAGGGATGGAAATATTGAAAAAATTCAAGAAAATAACAACAGGAGGGAAATAAATTATGAGGGGATACTGTAGAACTTTTAGTTTTTTCATGGTAATTATTTTGGTAATGGGGTTAATAGATCCTATAGTTTTTGCACAAGATAAAGATAATGCAAGTGGTATTGCCATTGAAATTAAGGACGATGGCATCAAGGATGATTTGATTTATCCTAATGAAGAATTTGAAGTGAAAGATATGATAATAAGATTAGATAAAGGAATAATGAATATTAGTGATGGAAATGAAAAAACAAAAGAATTAATAAAGGATGAATTAGAATATTTATATTTAGAAATAGATACTTCTTCATTTTACATAAAAGATAAAGGTTCTAAAATAAGAGTTGATCTATCAGGTAAAGATGGAGAAGTAGAAGAGGATAAGGAAGAATATGCTACAATTGTAATAAAGGACTTAAAGCTAGTATATACTGGCACAGGAAATGGAAGAATTCCTATTACTTTTAAATATAAGATAAAAAATAGTGATAAAGAAAATTTTATAAAGGATAACATCGGTGTAAAAGTTGGGAATAAGGGAGATGAGGAAGAAGAGGATACAAAGAAACACAGGCCATACTTAAAACTAGATGATGAATCCACATATGATGTAGAAGCTGGAGATAGTGAAGATATAGACTTAGAAATTAGAAATGCCAGTTCATACGATGCCCAAGATATTATTATTTCTGCAGTTATAGAAGAGTCTAGTAGCCCAATATTTTTTAATGGAGATAACAGTTTTGATTTTAATAGAATACATGATGGAAAGAGTAAGGATATAGAATTAGATATAGAAGTAGAGAAGACTGCCCAATCAGGTAGTTATCCAATAAAACTTGAATATAAATTTACAAATAGAGCTGGAAATGAATTTACGGGGTCAGATACTATATATATTAAAGTTACAAATAATAATGTACCACCAAGACTTATAATGAATCCTAATTTTATGGAAAAAGATTTTATTGAATCTGGTAGTGAATCATTAATATTTTTAGAAATTGAAAATAAGGGAAGTTTAGATGCTAAAGATATAAAAGTAACTTTGGAAGGTTTAAATCCAGGTGGATTTACTTTAGGATATGGAACAAACACTAGATATATAAACTCAATAGATGATAGTGAAATTGAAACTATTGATTTTTTATTACAGGCATCTGATAAAATGGAGTCGGGAAGTTACCCTTTAACATTTAAAATAGAATATACTGATGATTCAAAGGAAAAGTACACTGATGAACAGAAATTTTTCTTAGATGTTCGATCGGAGGGTACTAGTAAATCAAATATTTCTATAGATAATTTAGAATCGTTAAAAGAGAGTTATAATGTAAATGAGAACTTTTCTATTAAATTTGATTTAGTAAATAACGGGAGATACAATGCTCAAAATGCAAAAGTTTCCATAGAGACAGAAGAACATATAATTCCTAAGTCTCAAAATATAAAGATTATTAGAAACATATCTCCAGGAGATAAAGTTCCTATGGAATTTATTTTGTGTGCAACAGATAAAGCAGAGAGTAGAAACTATCCTATAGCTATAAATGTAGAATATGAAGATGATAAAAGTAATAAATCAGAGAAATATACTTTTAGTCAGTATGTAGGAGTTAATATAGATAATGGACAAGGTAATAGTAAAAGTGTGCCGAAAATAATAGTAAGTGAATATAAATCGGATCCTGTTATTGTAAATGCGGGGGAAGAGTTTGATTTATATCTTCAGTTTAAAAATACCCACTCATCAAAGTTAATAAGAAATATAAAGGTATTTTTGACTATAGAACAGGAAACCGATGAGAATGTGGGTACGGGAAATGTATTTACCCCTGTAAAAAGTAGTAACACATTTTATATAGACTCTATTGGACCTAAACAAACGGCTGCAAGAAGTCTAAAGATGTATACTATGCCCGATGCAAAACCAAAATATTATGAAGTAACTGCCAACTTTGAGTATGAAGATGGCAAAGGAGAACAACATACAGCAAAGGAACTTATAGGTATACATGTAAAACAACCAACAGAATTAGAAATAGGAGATGTTGAAATACCACCGGAAGCCTATGTGGGTCAACCATCACCGGTATCTCTTCAGATTTATAATACTGGTAGGGTTGATTTAAGAAATCTTAAGGTGGAGTTACAAGGGGACTTTGATACACAAAATGGAAGTTTCTTCTTTGGTAACTTTGATTCTGGATATAGTGACTACTTTGAAGGAATGGTTATACCAAACCAAGCAGGAAAGACAGAGGGTAAAATAGTTGCAACCTATGAAGATGTATCGGGAGAAGAAATAAAAGTAACAAAGGACTTTTCTATTAATGCTATGGAGATGCCAGCTATGGATGAAAATGGACCACCTATGGAACAGCCACCTATGGAAGGTGAAGAGGAAAATGGTAGCATATGGAAGAATAAATATCTATGGGCTGGCTTAGGAACTATTATATTATTGGGAGCCATATTTATAATCCGTAAGAAGATAAAAGAGAAGAAAGGTATGGATTTCGATGAATAAGATTGACTTAGTAAGGTTGGGACTTAAGAATTTATGGAGACGTAAATTAAGAACCTTCCTTACCATATTAGGGGTAGTAATAGGTACTACATCAATACTTCTTATGGTATCCCTTGGAATTGGAATGAATGAAAGCTTTAAAAATACAGTAGAAGAAATGGGAAGTCTTAGCATTATAAATGTCTATAAACCCTTTAATTATGAAGGAATGGAGGAAAATGATACTCCAAGAATGAACAGAAATGCTAAATTAAATGATATAGCTGTAGCTAAAATGTCTAAGATTCCAGGAGTAGACGTTGTAAATCCACATCTAGAAACTCAACTTAAATTAATATCTGGACGTTATAGTGCCTATGTTCCAGTTGTGGGTATTGAACCGGAGGCTATGAAAAAGTTGGGTTTTGAAGTAGAAAAAGGACGGTTACTGAATGAAAATGACAAATTATCTTTAGTTTTTAGTAACGGAATAAAAAGAAGGTTCAGAAAAAGTGGTTCTAGAAATAGATATGGGGAAAGTGAAGAACCGGATATAGATCTACTTGAGGATCGTATGGAACTTACCTATGATATGAATTATGGGGAGAGAAAATCAACAGATGACAAAGACAATAAAAGACCAGTGAGGCCCTATAGAGTAACGGGAGTAGGAGTATTAAAAGAGGGGAAAAGACTTAACAGGAGATGGGCTGTATATATGACAATGGATCAAGTTAAGGAAATTATAGAAGATAAGAAAAAGTATGAAAAAAGACAATCTAGGAGTAGAAATGGCATGATGGGACGAGATAATACAGATGAATATGAACAAGTAGAAGTAAAGGTAAAAGATATAAATGATGTTAATGAAATACAAGAGAAAATTAAAAATATGGGATTTGAAACATTTAGTCCAAATGATATGCTAGAATCAATGAAGGATGCATCAGCAGGTATAAGGAAAGTACTAGGTGCTATAGGGGCTGTGTCATTACTTATTGCAGCTATAGGTATAACTAATACCATGATAATGTCAATATATGAAAGAACTAGAGAGATAGGTATAATGAAGGTAATAGGAGCACTTATTTCTGATATAAAAAAATTATTCTTATTTGAAGCTTCAATGATAGGTTTTTTAGGGGGAGTTCTTGGAGTCGGGATTAGTTATCTAGCATCATATGTATTAAATAATTCGGGTTTTGAGTTGATTTCCACCTATGCAACGGAAGGTCCTGGAAAGATATCAATAATTCCAATGTGGCTGGCTTTAGGGGCTTTAGGATTTTCAACTATAGTTGGACTTGTAGCAGGATATTTCCCAGCTAGAAGGGCAATGAAACTTAGTGCATTAAAGGCGATAAAAACAGAGTAAAAGATTGAGGTTGAGTAAAATAATAAAAAGGATTTTGCCTTTGGCAAAATTCTTTTTATTTTTCAGTAATCTAAAGTAGGGACAGGGCATGCCCTGTCCGGTTTTAATGCCAGATAATATTAATCAGTAAAAAACTTGTATTATTAAATATAACCTTTAACAATATACTAAAACTAAAACTAAAACTTAAACTAAAACTCAAACAAATCCCTTATATCATCTTCATTTAAACTACTTATAAAGCTTTCTCCTTTTTTAATAACCGAATCTATTAGTTTTTTCTTTTTTTCTTGTAGACCATATATTTTCTCCTCTATTGTATCCTTTGTAATAAGCTTATATACATTAACAGTATTTTTTTGCCCTATGCGATGGGCCCTATCGGAGGCTTGAGCTTCCACGGCTGGGTTCCACCAAGGGTCAAAGTGGATAACGGTATCTGCACTGGTTAGATTAAGTCCAGTACCTCCGGCTTTTAGGGATATTAAAAAGACATTTTTATCCCCTTTATTAAATTCATTAACTAGATTAAGTCTAGTATCTACCTTGGTGTTACCATCAAGATAGTTATAGGATATATTTTTTTTATCTAAATTTGATTTTATTATACTAAGTAAAGAGGTAAATTGGGAAAATAATAAGATTTTATGATTAGACCCTATTAAATCATCCATAAGTTCCATTAGTAATTCCAATTTTCCACTTTTACCATCATAGTTATCTATAAATATGGATGGGTGACAACATATTTGCCTTAATCTAGTTATCTGGGATAATATCTCAAACCGACTTTTATTAAAACCATCTTCTGATATTTTCTTTGATATATTTTCTTTAATTCTATAAATATAAGCATTATATATTTTTTTCTGCTTAGGGGTTAATTCACAGGATAATTTAGTTTCTATTTTTTCAGGAAGTTCCTTTAGAACATCCTTCTTTTTTCTACGTAATATAAAGGGAGAAATTATCTTATTTAGTCTATTTAATTTATTATTATCATTACTTTGAACTATAGGTTTTTCAAATTTTTCATTAAATTTTCCATGGGATAACAGAAAACCTGGCATAATAAAGTCAAATATGGACCATAGTTCAGTAAGGGAATTTTCAATAGGTGTACCGGTTAGGGCAAACCTATGTTTAGCATTAATAGATTTTACTGATGTTGCATTTACTGACTTAGGATTTTTAATATGTTGGGCTTCATCTAGTATACAACAGGCAAATCTATACTCATTATAGAACTCTATATCCCTCCTAATTAGAGGATAGGAAGTAATGACTAGGTCATAACTACTGATAGTAGATATTAGTTCCCTGCGACTATCCTTGCTCCCCGATATAACAATGGAATTAATATCTGGAGCAAACTTTTCTATTTCATCTTGCCAATTATATATAAGGGAAGATGGGGCTATAACCAATGAAGGAAATTCTCCCTTCAAATTATATATATAAGTTATAGCTTGTAGAGTTTTACCCAGCCCCATATCATCGGCAAGGATTCCCCCTAAATCAAGATGGGCTAAAGTGTTTAACCATTTATATCCTTTAATCTGGTAATCCCTTAATATATCTTTAAAATTAGAGGGGATAATTATATCTGATATGTCAAAGTTTTTTATTGATTTTATGATATCTGTTATTTTATCTTCATTATCAAAGAAGATTCTGTCTTTACCATCCATTGAGTTAAAAACATTAACTGCTCTATATTTACTTAAGGATATGATGTTATCTGTAATTTCATCCTTTTCTATGTGTTCTAATAAAGTATCAACTTTTTCTACCCCTTCACTTTCTAAAGAGACCAATTTATTATTTTTTAATTTATGATATTTTTTCTTTTCTTTAATGGCCCTTAATATCTCCCCAATTTCTTCTTTATCAAAACCTTCAATATCAATATTTAAATCAAACAAATTACCACCAGATAATGACGTTATAGATGAATTGGTGATTTTTATATTTTCGGCATAGAAATTTTTCACTCCATCGGTGTAATATATATCGCAAATTGATTTTAGAGAATCTACAGTGTTTTTGAAGAAATCATATATTTTTTCTGAGTTTTGGAGATGAAGAAAACCATCATAGACTTTAAAACCATATTTCTCCAATAAGTTATATATATATTCTTCTTTATTGGTGTCCCTTATTATATAGGGATTTGTATTTTCCTTTGAAAAGGGATTTATGGTTTCATCTCCATATATAAACTTAACTTCTATGGATATACCATTTTTATATTTATCAAAATATAACTGTGATTTTAAGGGATGTTCAATATATTTATCCTTTATATCCGTAGATAAATTAATTATTGGTTCATTTCTAAAATTAGATAAATAGGATAAAAAGTTTCTCTTATTTTCGTTGCCAAACTTTATGGTTTTAATATGTCTATCAACATATATTTTGGCAAAGGGATATATCTTATTATGTTCATCTATTAAATAAAGTTTTCTATCTTTAAAAAATACTAAAGTATCCTTGTCTGACATAATTATTAAGTCTTCATCTATATCTAAATCTACTATTACATCTGAATCCTCACTTTTTATATCTATATCAAATGGGATGGTGTCAAAATCCGTTGTAACATTGGAATAGACATCATATTCGAAGTGAAGTTCAAAGGGAGTATCACCAAGTAATTTTAAAAATTTTATAAACATATTTTCACTTAAGTCTATATCTTTTTGATTTATAATAGAAACATTTCTATTAAACTTATAACTTGCAGATTCCTGTATAGAGTATAGTTCTTTTATAAAGTCAAAAATCTCTTTATCTCTTTTGCTAAGTTTATGGCTACTGGGGTCAAAGGTAAACTTCTGACCAAAATATAGAGATTTATTTTTAGCCATGGCATCTAAAAGTGAAGGAATGTCTTTAATTACATACAGTCTATCTATACCTAATTTAATAGATAATCTAACTGACAGACGGTTATAATCTTGATAGCAATGAATTCTATACAGGGTGGTGAGGGTATCCTTTGGTCTGTCATTTTGAACATTGACATATTGCTGTAGAAACATTGACGCAGGGTCAGAAAACTTTTTCTCTTTAGTTTTATTTAATTTTTCTATTGTATTTCCATTTTCTATATATAAATACATGGCGGTTATATGTTTACAAACCCTATTTTCACTTTCAAAATAAGGACAAGAGCATGATACACTTTTTATTTCATTATATATATCAAAGTTAAAGTTAACTTCATATAATTCAGTTCCCAATACAAAACCTATGATTCTGTTTTTTCTAGAGTCATAGGAACCACCAATAACTCTGTTTTTATTATAGTAATTAAGGCCCTTTTCATAGGTCCAATTGTCCATATGCTTTTTTAATCTTGATATTTTCATTTAATCACTCCAAAATCTTATAAAAAATCTCTATTTATAATTATAGCATTTTGACTTAATAAATAAACAATATAAATAAAAATAGTTAAGTATACTTAGATTTTATTTATTGAATTCCTACACATATTGATGGAATCACCAATTTCCTGCGCTCTGTATTTTGTATTTTACACAGAATAAAGGCCTTTGGATTAAAGGATTTGTAACTAAAATGTAGAAGTATTTATAATAACACAAATAATATTGAATATAATTTTATAGAATACGGAAACTAGTAAGGAAAAAATTATATGGAGGAATAAAGATGAAACTAGTTTCTGGAGATACTGTTTGGACAAAAGTCAATAGAATACCTAAAAAATATACTTACTTAAGTGAAAATATAAGCTGTGATGTAGTTATAATAGGGGGAGGTATTACAGGGGCCATATGTGGATATTATTTTGCTAAGGCTGGAATTGATGCTGTTATTTTAGAGAAAAACATTATAGGATACGGTAGCACCAGTGGCTCCACATCAATATTACAGTACGAAATAGATACAGATTTAGTAGGACTTAGCACCATGATTGGACAAGATAATGGAGTTAGGGCCTTCAAATTATGTGAAAAAGCAGTATATGATATAGGAAATATTATAGAAGAATTAGATGATAATTGTGATTTCACTTATGGAGACTGTTTATATTATTCCAATAAAAAATTTGATAAAGAGTCATTAGAAAGGGAATATAAACTAAGGAAGGAACATGGGTTTGATGTTGAGTTTATAGATAAAAACAAGGGGGAAAAAATGTTTTCCTTTCCAATAGAAGGGGGTATCTATTCAAGAAGGGGGGCTGGAGAGATAGACCCTTATAGATTTACCCATAGTCTAATTTCTAAATCCATTGAAAGGGGGCTAAGGGTATTTGAAAATACCGAGGTATCGGATATAAATAACTTAGATGATGGAGTAATAGTTACAACAAAAAATAAATTTAAAATAAATGCTAAAAAGGCTATTATAGCCACTGGTTTTGAAGCTAGAAACTATATAACAGAAGAGATAGTAACCTTATATAGAACCTTTACACTGGCTACTAGACCTGTTAACAATATAAATGGATGGCACAACAAATGTATTATTAGGGACACAGAGGACTCATACAATTATATAAGACCAACCGTTGATGATAGGATACTGATAGGTGGAGAAGACATAGAGATAAAGAAGAGAAATAGTAAAATAGCAAGTTTATCCCATAAAGATCCCCTATCCATAGAAAAGTATAATATTTTAGAAGAGAGATTAAAAGGGATGTTTTCGGATATAAAAGATATTAGTATAGAGTATAAATTTAGTGGCATATTTGGGGAAACCTACGATGGACTTCCCTATATTGGAGAATATAAAAAAATGCCAAATTGTTATTTTTGCTTAGGCTATGGTGCCAATGGAATACTATATGCTATCCTAGGAGGTCAGTTGCTGAGGGATATGTATTTAGGGAATCCTTCAAAGGATTTAGACTTATTTAAATTTGGTAGAGAAAGTACTAAGTAGAGGGTAAATAATTAGTTGGGGGATTGAGAATCCCCCAACAACGATAATAAAAGGGGGAATTTAAAATGAAATATAATTTTGATGAAGTTGTAGATAGGATGGGAACCAATTCTATCAAATGGGATGGAATGGACAGGGTATATAGTAGAGATGATATCCTACCATTATGGGTTGCAGACATGGATTTTAAAGCCCCAAAACCGGTAATAGATGCTTTAATAGATAGGGCAAAGCATGGAATATATGGATACAGTTTTAGGCCAGACTCATATTATGAAGCCATAGTAGATTGGATCCATAAAAGACATGGATGGAAGATAGAAAAGGATTGGATAGAATTTAGTCCAGGTATAGTACCAGCTATTAATATTGCTGTTATGACCTATACTGAACCGGGGGATAAGATAATAGTCCAAAACCCCGTTTATTATCCATTCTTTTCTGCTGTTGAAAATAATAATAGGGAACTTTTATATAACCAATTAAGATTAAAAGACGGTAAATATTTCATTGACTTTGATGATTTAGAAAAAAAGATAAAATCAGGTGCAAAGATGTTAATATTATGTAGTCCAAGTAATCCCACAGGAAGGGTATGGACAAAGGATGAATTAGAAAGATTGGGAAAACTATGTACTGATAATAATGTATTAATAGTAAGTGACGAAATACATTCAGATATAGTATATAAAGAACATAAACATATACCTATTGCTTCTATTTCTAGGGAATTATTAAATAATACTATTACCTGTATGGCTCCAAGTAAAACCTTTAATATAGCAGGTCTAAGTACATCAGAAATAATTATACCTAATAAAAAGTTAAGGAAGAAATTTAACAAAGAAATAGAAAGAATTCACGTAGGTATGACCAATGTATTTGGGATAGAAGCTTTAGAGGCAGCATATAGGGAAGGTGAAGAGTGGTTAGATCAGCTACTTATATATTTACAAGAAAATGTTGATTTTATTAAAGAATATATAGCTAATAACATTCCCAAAATAGAGGTTGTAGATCCAGAGGGGACATATTTGATATGGTTAGATTGTAGAGGGTTAGGAATGAATAATAGGCAGTTAAAAAGATTTATGATAGAAGAAGCCAAGGTAGGATTAAATGATGGACCTGTTTTTCGACAAGGTGGAGAAGGCTTTCAAAGGATAAATATAGGTTGTCCTAGAAGTATATTAAAAGAGGGGTTAGAAAGAATTGAAAAAGCAGTTAAGAAATTATAATTAAATTTTAGTTAATTATTACAAAGGAATATTTTGTATTGATGTAGAATAGGTTCAATGATGGTTATAATTATTGGATAGGAGGTCAAATAACACATGATGCAAGATTGGAAACAGATCCTAATCCCATATGAGCAAGCAGTGGAAGAATTAAAAGTAAAGTTTAAAAGTATAAGAAATGAATGTAGGAGGTTAGATGAATATTCACCTATAGAGTTTGTTACAGGTAGAGTTAAAAAGATATCTAGTATAATTGAGAAGGCAAAAAAGCGACAGGTTAAATTAGAGGATATAGAGGAGAAAATAGAGGATATAGCAGGTATTAGAATAATGTGTCAATTTGTTGAAGATATAGATACAGTTGTTGGACTTATAAGAGATAGAAATGGAAAAGATCTAAAAATAGTTGAGGAAAGAGACTATATAACTAATATAAAGGAAAGTGGATATAGAAGTTATCATGTAATAATTAGATATACTGTACATACCGCATTTGGAGAAAGGGAAATATTGTCAGAAATTCAGATTAGAACTTTAGCAATGAACTTTTGGGCAACAATTGAACATTCTTTAAATTATAAATTTAAACAGGACTTACCTAAACATGTAAAGATTAAGCTAAAAAATGCTGCAGAGGCTGCATTTAAACTAGATAAGGAAATGTCTGAGATAAGGGATGACATAATGGAAGCTCAAGAGATATTTCAAGCTAAGTCCAGTTTAGTACATGAAATATTAGAAAAAATACAGGAACTATACTTTTGGGGCAATATAAACAACATTGAGGAAATAAGACAGGAGTTTTTCAAGTTACACGAAGAAGGGAATTTTAATAAATTAAAACAGTTTAATAAAAAACTAGATAGATTAAAAGAAGAATATAATGTTAGAACTATACTTTAACTATTATACCCAACAAATTGTACTTAAGGTACAACTTGTTGGGTATAATACATTTATATAGGAAAAATTAATATCATGGAAGGGAGAGATTTTAATGGATATCATAGAAAATAATTTAAAGTACTTAATAGAAAAGCATGGAGACATATATGAAGCTTATGAAAACTATGGGAAAATGGTTCACCATAAAGGTGGTCCATTGGATGAAAAAACTAGATGGCTTATTAAAGTGGCAACATCGGCATCATGTCATCATCATTATGCCCTAAGAACCCATATAAGAAAAGCAATAAAAGTAGGATGTAGCAGGGAAGAGGTAGAACATGTATTACTACTGGTAGCCCCAACAGCAGGCTTTCCAAGTCTAATGGAAAGTCTACTTAGTCTAAGGGAAGAGTTGGATCACCAGAAAGAAGAAGATTTAAAGTAGGTTAAAATAGAATTACATTTTACAATGAACTGGAAAGTGTTTATATAGTTGAGAATTGAGAATTGACAGTGGACAGTTAAGGTACAAATCGACTTTCGTCGATTTAATACATAATATTTTACTGAACAAAATGAGTAAAAACACCTTAAATTGTCAATTATCCACTGTCAATTGTCAACTGTATAAGTAGATTCGAATTCATTTGTAGGTACTTAAATCCCACGATGTATCTTCGCTACCCTTGCAATATTATTAGCTGCTTTCATACCAGTTTGAAAGGCTCCATTCATCCAGCCATGGGCACTGGATAGGTGTTCCCCTGCAAAGAAAACTTTATTATTGTATTCAGGTAGACTCATAACATATGAAAATAACCTTTTTTGTTCTGGTCTAAAATAACTGAATCCACCAAGGGACCAAGGTTCTTGATTCCAATTTAGAGTAACAAAGTCTTCAACTATCCTGTCTAAATAATTTCTAGGTAATCCGTGAACTTGTTCAACCTGTCTTTTAATTTTTTCAAATGCCATATTATCATATAGATTACCGACTCTTATGGCATCAGATGTAAAGTTATATGATGCAGTAATAACTCCAGGGTTCAATGGAGAACAATCATCTTTAAGTCGTCGGCTATATTTATTATTATTAGTAACACAATAACCATGATCCGATGGATACCATATTGAAGATATAGGCATATCAGTGAAGGAGCCACCACCTATAATACGTTCATTCGGGCTCCCTTCCTCCCAAAACCGTCTATTACATAAAAAAAGAGTCTTTTGGGCAGCAGAATAACCCACTTCTTTAATGGCTTGCATTTTACTGTTTCTAAATAGGGGATATATCTCTATATTTCTAAGGGTGGAGAAGGGATTTGCACATATTATATAATCAAATTTTTCATATAAATGTTTAGCCATATGTCTATTTTTATATTTTAATATAACAGTATTATCTTCTTTTGAATCATATATACCATCTATCCATGTACCGGTTAATACCTTTACATCACCTAGATTATGATAAGGAATATTTTCATACTCTTTAGGAGCAGGATTAATAAGGGAATTATAAATAGCCAGTGGTATATTAACCATCCCCCCAATAACTTCATATAAAAAGGTAAATAAAAGGGGATTACTTTCTTGTAATACTTCTATAAAACTATAATAGAAAAAGGAACCGGTAAAAGGAGATAAATTAGCTAGTAGTGTAATAGCAGATTGGCTTAGTCCGGACATTTCCATTACTTGACGTATATTATGATAATCCCAATAATTAATAAGATAACTATATTTAGGATGGACTTTTAATAGCTGTGTTCTTACTTCTGGACTCATATTTAATAATGGTGTTTCTAAAGCATAGTCTAGTAATTCGGTCCAAGGGGTATTTCTTTCCCATTTTCTAAGGTTATATTTAGGATATATTTTTTCCATAACATTTTTACCTTCAGCATCATTTCTTACTCGAACATTATTCAAATAAAGAAATCCATTTTCATTATCCTGTATATATGGTCTAGTATTTAGATTAAATAGATTGATATAATGCCAACTGGATTCATGGGTTACCGGGATCCGCATAGCACCCAGTTCTCCATAGAGATCCTTTTTTTTATCAAAATAATAGGTAAAAATTCTCCCCCCTATGCGATCCTCTAATGCTTCAAAGACAGTAATATCAAATCCAAGTTTTCTTAATTCAAAGGCAGAGGACAGTCCTGCTACACCGCCACCTATTATACCGACTTTAATATTTTTAAATTCTCCAGGATTGGCAATGGTGGTTATATCGGGAGGAGATGATAAAAGTCTTATAATATTATCAAAATCTCCAGGTCTACCGGCTAAAGTAAGGGCATATTTTGCAAGGGCATATCTTTCTGAATCGGTGGGATTATCTATTTGAGGCGGTGGTAATCCAGGATCAGAGGGTACATATGAAGGTTGATCATCTCTAAACATATAAAAGTTCCTCCTCTTTTAAAAAATCAGTATCCACATATAATATATATGTTTAGATATTTATGAATAGAAATAAAATTTAATTTTTCCACTGAAACTTATAATTTAAAATTAAAAATGAGCCCCTTTAAAGAAGCTCATTTTCTATGGTAGTTGATTTTTACCGATACCAATACTATATTTAAAATCTAATAATGCTAAATTATACTTATATATTTGTTCTGCCAAATCTTTTTTTGCATTCATAAAATCTATTCTAGCCTTTGTAATATCATTTGGAGTAGATTCACCTACTTTATATCCTAGCTCTGCTAACTCTAAGTTTTTCTCAGCTTTTTGGACATTTAATCTATAGCGGTCTATATGTTTTTTAGATGATATTAATCTTAAGTAGGAGGACCTTATTTCCATTTTCACATCTACTTTGGCTTTTTCTAAATCAGATTTTATTTCTTCTGTAATGACAAGTTGTTTTTGATAATTGCTATTTTCTTTTGGATATCTTGCATCAATAGATACTAGCATCCTTCTTTCTACTTCGTATTTTTCTTCATATAGTTTAATTATAGGTTTCATTTCTAATGCTTTTTTTATCTCATCATCAATCTTATAGATTAAATGCATATTATACTCTATTTTATCAGTTAAAACTATATTTTGGGTTAATGGAATGCCTAGTATTTTATTAAAATCTAGTTTAGTTAAATTATATTTTAAAAGGGATTCATTGTATTTAGATTCTGCTGTGGATAATGATAGCTCCATTGATAATAGTTGTTGGTGAGAAATCTTTCCCAAATCAAACTTTTTCTTACTTTGTTCATATTGCTTTTTAGATAGTTCAAGGTTCTCCTTAGATATATTTAAATTCTTTTTAGATTGTAATAGGTCATAATAATATTTTTCCACGTTATACTTTATTTCATTTTCCCTTAAAGCTTTATTCCATTTTGATTTCTTTAAAGCCAGATCTGCATTTTTCTTTATCAAACCATTAGTAAACTTTTTTCTTTCAATATAGGGCATCCATTTTTTATCATAGGGAGACATTTTATTAAACTTATCTATTTTCTTCATTTCTTCATCGTAAGTAACTTTAGACTTTTTTATGTCGGCTTCGTGGACTTTTAAATCTTTATTATTTTTTATTGCATATTCAATAGCTTGTTTTAAACTTAACTCTAAAGTTTTTGGTAATTCTGTAGTTTTAGTATCATCAATGGCAAAGGAAGGCAATGATGATACTAAAAGTAATAAACATATTGTAAAAATAATAATTTTTTTCATGGTGTACCTCCATTTTTTATTTTGAAAAGGTGAAGATATTTATTAAAATGATTATAACATAAAACAGTAATATTGTAAATTTAAAACATTGTTTGAAGAAAGATATAATCAAGGTGCTAAATAAGAAGGAATATCAAAAAGAAATATGAATTTTATGTAAAAAAATTGTTTCGATAACTTAAAAATGTTATAATATAATCATATATACAGTTAATTACAACTAATGTTGTATTATCATTAATAATAATATATTTGTATTAGGTTAAATGAAAGGGGGACCATAGTGAAAATTATAAAAAAGTTTAGAGGTTATTTCTTTATACTTCCCAGTTTAATAGGATTTTCTATTCTTTATTTAATTCCCTTTATAGGAGGTATGAGATACTCGGTAAGTAAAAGTGGATTTGATGATACCTTTGTTGGGGTAGAGAATTATAAAAATGTATTTATAAGTGATGCCTTTAGGTTAGCACTTAAAAATACAGGGATATTTATGATTATATCTATACCACTTATAATAATAATATCCTTTGTAATCGCATTATTTTTATATGAAGTAAAGATGCCAAAGTGGGTAAAGTTGTTTATCATAATACCAATAGCTATACCATCGGCTTCATCGGTGGGTTTTTTTAGGAAGCTTTTTGGATTTGGAGCCTTTAATATCTTAAACACGGAGTTTGCCATGTTAGGGGTTATACTAATATTTATATGGAAAAATACAGGATACAATCTAATAATATATTTGGCAGGATTTACACAAATAGATAAGTCGGTGATTGAAGCCTCAGAGATAGATGGGGCAAATTATTTACAGAAACTAAAGCATGTAATAATACCACTTTTGACACCCACAACAGTATTTGTTGGGATAGTAACCATAATTAATTCATTTAAAGTATTTAAAGATGTTTATATACTTCAAGGTAGTTATCCTAATCCCAACATATATATGCTACAACATTATATGAATAATAAATTTAGAGATCTTCAGTATGAAAAGCTTACATCGGCGGCATATGTATTTGCCATAGTCATATTCTTATTTGCATTGTTATTATTCTATATGGATAAAAGACATGCTAGAAAAGTAGGTGATAATTGATATGAAAAGATTATTAATATTTATAATTATTGTTATAGCTTTGATGTATATATATCCCATAATATTCACTTTTACCAATTCTTTTATGACAGAGGGACAAATAGTAAAATCTGATATAGAGTTAATACCCCAAGAATTTAATCTACAACAGTATTATTCCATAATAACGGAAAAGGCAGAATACTTTAAGTTTTTCTTAAACTCTGTAAAACTTACCGCTATAATTATAATTGGGCAAATAATAATAGGCATTTTGGCGGCATATGCCTTTGCCAAGATTAACTTTAAAGGAAGGGATATAATATTTGCAATTTACATAATGGCTGTATTACTTCCATTTCAGGTAACATTAGTTCCCAATTATTTAATATTTGATAAGATAGATAGGATATTAAATATTCAGATACTAGATACCCATTTATCAATAATATTACCTGGGATATTTTCCTCTTTTGGAGTATTTTTATTAAGACAGTTTATACGGGGAATACCAGATGAAGTAATAGAAGCAGCTAGAATTGATGGTGCAGGTTATGGAAGAATATTGTTTAAAATAATATTACCATTATTGAAGCCAGCAATATTTTCATTAGTCATATTAACATTTATAGATAATTGGAATTTAATAGAACAGGCTATTATATTTATAGATACACCTAAAAAGTTACCATTGTCTGTATTTTTAGATAGTATATATCATGAGGATCACGGTGTATTTTTTGCAGGGTCTGTACTTTATATAATACCTGCTATTATTATTTTTATAAAGGGAGAAAAATATCTTAAAGAAGGCCTTATAGTGGGGGGATCTAAATAATGGAGAGTAAAGTATTGAAAAAAACACGAAATGTTATTATAGGTTTTTTTGCATTAGTATTTATAATGGGTTTTTTCTCAAAAACTATTATAAACTTATTTTTACCTAAAGTTAAAGTTGTATCAGCAGAGGAAACATCTGTAAAAAGATCAATAGAAGTGAATGGAGAAATAAAACCAAAGGAGACCCTAAAGGTAAGACTTCCCGGTAGTGTGATAGTTGGAGAGTATTTTAAAGAAGAAGGAGAAGCAGTTAAAAAGGGAGAGGAAGTTTTCAAGATAAATACAGGATATGGAGTAAAGAATCAATATAAAGACATAAGTACACTAAGCTCCCAGTTACATAGCAAAAATTTAGAACTTAAAAAAATAAATGAAAATAATTATATTGTTGATGAAAAAAATATGGACTTACTTAAGGCTAAATTGGAAGACTTAAATAATACATTAAAGGAACAGAGGGAACTATATGAAGCAGGTGCTATAAGTAAATCTAAAGTCGAGGAAGTAAAAAAGGATATAGAGAAAACTAATAAGGAAATAGATATAAAGAAGGCTGAGATAGAAGAGAAAAAGAAAGAAGCCCAGATTAAGAAGGCAAAATTACAGGGTGAGATTGCAGAAATACAGAGGGAAATGGGTAAAGTTGGGAAAATGGGGACTTTTTATTCTAATGTAGACAATAAAGGGATTTACTATTCTGAGGTAGATGGGATAGTAATGTCTGTTAATAATTTAGAGTCCATATTACCCCAGGATGAAGTAATAGTAGAAATAGCCAAAGTTGAAGATAATAATTCCCTAAAATTTGTTGGAAAAATAGATGAAGAAGATTATGAATTTGTAAGGGGAGCTATGTTTTTAGATGTATTGGATGATAGTAATAAAACGAAATATCGTGTTCAATTAACAAAGTTTCAGAAGATTGTAAAGGATGGAAAAGTAAATATAGAAGGTAAATTTCAAAAGGACATAGAAGAGGAATTAATTGTTGGAAAGAAATTAAAATCAAGGGCAGTTAAACGCTATAGCTTCCAGGGAGAATATAACACAGTACCTAAGTCGGCGGTGGTACCCTCTGGAAAGTTTGAAAAAGGCGAAAAGGGTATAGTCTATATGGTTGAGGAGAAAGAAGGTATATTAGGGAAGGAATATAGGGCAAAAAAAGTAGATGTAGAGATAATTGCAGTTGGGAATGATAAAGTTATATTAGAGGGACTTTCTGGATATGATGATCCAAAGATAATAACCAATCTTTCCTATAAAATTACAGATGGAGTGAAGGTATTTTTATGGAATTAAAAAAGATAATTATATGTATATTAATTATAATCCTTTGTTTCACAGGACAACTATATTTAAAAAGCATATATAATCCCAATGTATCGGAGCTACATTTTAGAGGACATATAACAAGGGAAGAGATATTAGAGTTAGATAAAGAGCTTAAAAGTAAGACATATAATATAAATTATGAGAGTCACTATGAAAATTATAATCTAATTATGACCACTGGAAAAGACATGAAGATAAAAAAGCTTAATATATTACAGGGAAACTATAATATAGATAATAAAGTAAAGACAGCGGTAATAGGAGATAAAGTTGCAGATCACTTTTTTAAGCAAATAAATGGTGTTAATAGGGAGATAACAATAAATGATAGAAAATATATAGTTAAGGGAATAATCAAAGACAGTAAAGACCTTTATATCCCATATGATGAAGATTTAACTAAATTAAATTGGAGAAAAAAAGTCATTAACTATATTTCCACAGAAGAGGATAGAAGATATTATTTAGAAATAGAAAAACTTCAAACTAAATTGAAATCTATGGAGATAGATGTTTTTGATACCATAGTCTATAGGGAGAAAATAAATGGATATATGAATGTAATTGTATTAGTATTACTATATATATTGTTATCTTTATTAGTAAAATTAGTTAAGGTTATTAGGATAAAGCTAAATATAATAATAGAGGGATATAAGAAAGAGAAAAGGATTATCACCTGGTATGAATATGTTTGGAGTAATAAGGTGAAAGTTTCAAAAGCATTAGGGAAAATAATTATAGCTATGATACTAGCTTGGGGTGTATATAAAATAGTTCCTAAGCTACAAATACCCCCTAATATAATTCCCGACAACTTATTCTCCCTATTTAGTTATATAAGGTTAATTAAATTAAATTATAATAAATTTATTCTCCACTTAACCAATGGTTATAGTGATATTTTAGTGGATTCTATAAAATTAAA
The DNA here is from genome assembly GCF_037577855.1 of Dethiothermospora halolimnae. NCBI lineage: Bacteria > Bacillati > Bacillota > Tissierellia > Tissierellales > Thermohalobacteraceae > Dethiothermospora > Dethiothermospora halolimnae. The sequence continues at coordinate 35,743 of NZ_JBAKFX010000010.1, forward strand.
TATTACATTTATAATAATATCTATTGCAAGTATATTAATCTATAAAAGAATAAGAAAGAAAAGGGCTATTTAGAAAGTTTTTTAGATGTTGTTGGGGGATTTATAATCCTTCAACCAACAGTTAAAAACCGTTAACACAAGAGGGGGGAAGAATATGGCTAAAGTAACATTTAACAAAATTTCCAAAGTTTATCCTGGGAATGTTAAAGCTGTGAAGGACTTCACATTTAAAATAGAAGATAAAGAGTTTGTGGTTTTTGTAGGACCATCGGGATGTGGTAAATCTACGACATTAAGAATGGTAGCTGGTCTTGAGGAAATAACTGGAGGGAAGCTTCATATAGATGATAAATTGGTAAATGAAGTACCACCTAAGAAAAGGGATATAGCCATGGTTTTTCAAAATTATGCCTTATATCCCCATATGTCCGTATATGATAATATGGCTTTTGGACTAAAGTTAAGGAAAGTAAAGAAGATTGAAATTAATAAAAGGGTAGAAGAGGCTGCTAAAATACTTGGCATAGAAGAGTTATTAAATAGAAAACCAAAGGCATTATCGGGAGGCCAGAGGCAGAGGGTTGCCCTTGGTAGAGCAATAGTAAGGGAGCCAAAGGTTTTCTTGATGGATGAGCCACTATCAAATCTCGATGCAAAACTAAGGGTTCAAATGAGAACAGAGATAGTAAAGTTACATAAAAGGCTTCAAACTACTTTTATATATGTAACCCATGATCAGACCGAGGCCATGACTATGGGTGATAGAATAGTAGTTATGAAGGACGGTATAATGCAGCAGGCTGATGCACCCCAAAAGGTATATCAGCAACCCGCTAATATGTTTGTGGCAGGCTTCATAGGTAGTCCACAAATGAACTTTATAGACGTTGAAGTAACAAGTGAAGATGATAATTATTATTTAACCTTTGGAACAATGAAGATTAGATTACCAGAAGATAAAGGAAAGATAATTAATGAAAAAGATGATTGTAAAAAAATAGCTGTTATGGGTATAAGACCTGAAAATATATATAATAGAGAAAGCAAATTAGAACAATATAAAGACACCTTAATAACTGGAATAGTAGAAGTAAAAGAAATGTTAGGGTCTGAAACTTATTTATATGTAAATGTAGAAGGAAATAGCATAATAGCAAGGGTTGATAGAGGTAATGATTTAAACCATGGTGATAACATAAATCTAGTAATAGATCCTGAAAAGCTACATCTTTTTGATAAGGAAAGTGGAGTGACGATTTTTTAAATGAAATAGTTAAGCTATATACAAGGGCTCAATATATTGAGCCCTTATATATTTTAACAAAGTATATTTAGATAGAATAATTATCTTTTCTTACTTTTTGATTTCATTTTTTAGATTTTCAGCAAATTCTTCTGCCTTTTTTTCAATATTATTAACATCAAAAATGGCATCTTTGTCATTTGCAGTGGCCATTATAGAAAATTTAGGTGGTAATCTAAAGGTCTTATTTATATTTAAAGCACTAATAAGTTGTTTAGCTATTGTGTCGCTACCGGAGTTCCCTGATACAATAATGCCAAATAATGATTTATCATAAAATTTAGTTTTTCTAAATAATGCAGTAAGTCTATTAATTACAGCAGTAAGATTTGCAGAAATTGCATCATTATAGTTTGGACATATCCAGATAACAGCATCTGCATCTAAAACAGCAGGATATACTTCTTCGACCATAATACCACCATAGAAACAACTGGTTTGCTCTCCATAGTGTTTACAAGTGGTATAAGGGCAGCCTTTACAGTCCCTAACTGTACCATTTTCTATATGTATTTCCCTTATATTAAAGTTTGAAAGATGTTTATGAACCATATCCCAAAGCATAATTGAATTTGATGTTTTTCTATTACTGGAATGTAAAACAAGTATATTTGGATTCTTAATTAATTTAGGGCTATCGGTTCTTATTTTATTTCCTAATCTTTTGGAAGCTTCTATGGCAACATCCTCTAAGGGTTTTTTTATTACTTTTTGTAAAGTTAAAAAGTTTCTTAAGGAACCAGTGGCTTCCACAAGGGGTCTGCCAGGGAACCTACATCCTAAACTATTTAGATGGAGTATTGTATTTTGGGCAACTGTTTTAGTATATAAGTCATTTGGACTATGTATTAAGACTCCTGCTATAGCGCCTTCTAATGTATCTTCTCCCCTATTATTTAATTCTGTTAAAATACTTGACAAATTAATACAAAAGCCAGCTTCATTAAGTTCTATGGCAAATATAATTCTTTTGTGTTTTAGATTTGGCAGATTATTATCCTTTATAATGATATGATTTTCACCTTCTATAGCGGCATCTATCATATTAGAAAGGATAGATGATGGTTCCTCTGGAACAATGACATATAATTCATTCATATTATTTCACCTAACCTTTTATATGTGTTTTCGATCTTATTAAATAATACATCTGGAAGGGCTAACCTTTCAATTTCAATACCAGAGTTATTAAGTCTATTTTTGGCTCCCATAAAGATTCCTCCCATATAGGTTGCGCTATAATTCCACTTCCCTTTAATGGTATCTATAATAGATAGGGCACCGGAAGATAGAGCAGGAGCTATATAGGGTTTATATCCAGTATCTCTAACGGCTAAATTAGCTTCTTTAGCGCTTTTAGTAAGGTAACTACTTAACTCTTCATTATAATTTGTTATACTATCAGCTATTATTAGTCCTTCTCCATGGGGACCGAAAGCTCTTCCTTCCTTTAAATAGTGACAAGTTTTATTGTCTTTTTTAGCATAATAGGAGGCCCTAGCATTCATAACCCCAAGTCCATAACCCCTAATTTGCTCTGGAGCTAATCCATTTAAGTCTAAAGTTCCACTTTCATCCTTATTACTCTCCAGCAAGGCTACCTTAGACAATAGATCCACTGGGTCAGATACCACTGCAAATATTCCTTTAAAGCTGTTATCCCTTGCTAATTTAGCATATTCCCTTATTATATTAGAGTTGTTTTCAAATTGAATCATTCTTACATCTTTAACGTTACTACCAACTTTAGGAACACCTTTAGAAGCGCAGAAGACAAACATATCACAGTCGAATAAATTATCTTTAGATATACCAATAACCTCTGGATATTCTCTATCAGTAAAAGGAGGTAATACTTGATTTAATTCATACTCCCATCTTTTTATCTTGTTTTCATTTCTTGAATATATACCTATCTTATCTATTAAATCATACCCTGTTAGTCTAAGACCCATAAGAAGGGTACTGCCAACATCTCCAATACCTATTAAATTAATATTCCATTTCTTTGGTTTATCAAAAGGTAAGGCATTTTCCCAGTTTGGGTAATTGGTATTTATAAATGTAATTTCCCTATCGTCTATCTTATTTAAAATCCAATTAGGTAAATTTTCATTAATAGAATTTTTTCTTAATAAGTTAATGTCTTCCCTTTCTAAGAAAAGTAGAGAAGGATCCGAAATACTAAAGCTTCTACGAGACTTATAAGGATCAAGTTTACCTAAAAAATATATAATACCTTTATGGTTTTTAACTTCCTCTTCAGTTATATTTTTTAAATTATTATATTCTTCAAGAGAGAAAAGGTAGTTATTATTATGCTTATAAAAAAACATTTTATCACCCCTGTTTAATGTAGTTGACAATTGACAGTGGATAATTGAGAGTCGAAGGTGATTTTACTCACTTTGTTCGTAAAATATTATATTTAAATCGGCTTTAGCCGATTTATACCTTAACTGTCAATTGTCAATCGTCCATTGTCAATTGAATTTTAACCTCTGCACAGAACAAGCACCAAAGGTGTTTTTGTTCTTATTTTTTAATAATACTTTCGATGCGTTTTAAATGTTCCAAATCATTTTTCAAGTACTCAGATGCCTTTAAATTTAAATCATAATCTATACTTTTGCCATGGTCGGGACATCTAGGAGAAATAAAAGCTTCACCTAAATGTTTTAAAGTAAGGTTTCTTTCATGGGTTTCCCTATACTCTTTTTCTATGGTACCTAAAATATCTATGGAATTTTTAATACAGGTTTCCGATAACTGATAAATAGCTTCATTGGAAGTCTCTTTAATAAATGTTGGAGAGGCATAGGGTAAAACAAAGTTAACCGATGGTAATAGGTTTCTCTCAGGATAGAAGCCTCTCCAAACCGTATCTCCTCCAATAAAGGGATATAGGGAGTTTTCATTAAACCATACTTTAAGATTAGGTATAAAGTAGGCACTATCCACATCCCTATCTTGTATATCCATTAACTCTTTACCTCTACCACTTAATATACCCACTATAATCTTTTTAACATCTATATTTTCTTCCTTTATTAAAGGGTCGATAGCTTTAACTCTATAACCTTTATTTAATAAGTCATCGACTAATATAACAGATCTACTAAATGAATGTATCATTCTAATTTGATTTTTAAGACTCATATAGTAAGGGAATGGTCCTATATCAAATTTTTCAATATCTGGTGTAAATCTTTTTTCAGTATGCATAGATTTAGTGACTGTATTAGGAACGATATTTCCATTTAAGATAGAACCAAAGGGCACACACATATATGGCCCTAACTTTCTAGGTGAAGACTGTATAATAGGAACATCATTGGTTTCACATATTTTTTCCACTAGCTTTTCATAAAGTACATCCCTGTCAAAAGACAGTATAAGCTGTCCAGGATATAATTTAGTTAAGGCTCTTTGTAATCTTTTCCTTGACCTTAGAATGGATTTTCTTACGTTTTTATTATTTCTAAAGGGTTCTTTTATTATTGATTCTAAGTCAAGGTTTAGAGTACATGGGTTACTCATACTTACTACGAAAACAGGATTATTTTTATTTCCGTAGGGTAGCTGTTCAAAACCCTGTAGTTTTAATGTTTCTTGTAACGAAGGTCTAGAATATTCATCTAAAGAATTATAATAAATAGCATAATTATAATCCCTGGCTAGACAAAAGGATAAAGTTTCAGTTAATACTATTTGATATAAATTATTTATATTTGATGTATCATCAATAAAAACACCATCTAAAACAATAATTCTTCCCACGGCCTTTTCCCTAACATATTCCGATACATTATGATCATGAAACTGTTTAAAGAGCATACTTGATCTTACCCAATGGAAGGCTGAAAAACCTAGTATCTTTCCATGGTTGTTAATATCCCTTATAATTAAAAACCTAGGACTTAGTTTAGATTTTAACTTTTTTAACTTAACAAAGGCTTCATTGGGGTTATCAAAAAAGTTTTCCGATAGATGATTTATTAAACTATCATCTATATCGTCTATTATCTTTATATCTATTGACTTAGTTTGAATTATAGACTTATATTGGGGCTCTCTTCTATATATTCCGTACTTATAAATATAACTTTGGGCTAGAGGGTCAATTAGTTCAGTAATGTCCCTATTTTTATCTATATTACTTCTAATCTGAGTAGAACTAATATCTTCATACTGGGTTGGTAATGTTAACCTCACAATATTTTTATTAAGTTCTGTTATGGCTTTATTAAGCTCTTCATTATCATCTGGGGAAGAATAGGTTTTCTTTCTTTCAAAAATAATATGGGAAAAGTTATGAATTGAATACTCTTCCTTAGGAATTTTATAACATGATGCATTTAATATAACATCACTGCCCACCACGATATGGATATCTTTATGATTAAAGCTTTCCTTAAGATTTTTTAAATCATCGGGATTAGCGATATTTATAGGTATATCCTGGGGATACAAATAGATATTTAATTCATCTGCGATGGACATCTCTATTATCTTTCTTCTTAGTATGTGGGGCTGAGTCCGTTTAGACCATGAAAACTCATCGACTGCTAAATAAACTTCAAAGCCTTTGTCCCTTATAGCCCTAGCTATTTGCTTATGACCCAATGAAAAAGGGTCAAAGGTTCCAGGGAAAAATGCTATTTTTTTGTTTTTATCCAACTTGATTTTATCTTGAAAAAAAGTATAATCTGATATAAATCTATATATATGATTTAATGATGCTGCATTATTTAAAAATAACAACTCATTTTCTTCAATCCCAGGTAATAGATTAAGAATCTTTTTTGCAACTAATTTAAATATTACATTTTTTTGTTTTAGTGTTAATTCTTTAGAACCAAAGATTTCCTTACCTATTATTCTAAAAGCTTTTTGTCTAACCTGAGTATCATAACTAACTAAACCGTTTAATAAAATACCCAACATTTTTATTTGTCTTTTAGCATATATGTCTTCTTCCTCTTTAAATAATATTTTATATTTAGGATAAAATTGTATTGCTATACCTATGGTTTTTAATACTAAAAAATTAATTTGTCTATTAGAATGTTTAATCTTATCGGTGAAATCATCTAATAGTTCATCTAATTCTTTAGGTTGTAGGTATAATATTAGTTGACCTAGATAATAGGGAATATATTTTGTAAAGTGATACCCCTGTATTTCTAGAGCCCTTAGTAACTCTATAGTAACATCATTTCGTTGATCCAATGGTAAAATAGGAAACATTTTTACAAGGGCATCTCCAGCATGATTTCTAACATTTTCTATGGCACTTACTTTAATTAGATTACAAAAATGCATGGCTGTATGAAGTCCATTTATGTCTGGGTTGTTTATAATCTTATCAAGTAATAATTCAATATGAATTTTTTTGCTGACCCAGTTGGTGGCACTCTTTAGATTTTTTAAGAAGATATCTGATGTTTTATCATTATCATCTTTGAAGAATTTTAGGTACTTATTTAATATATCCTTATTTAGATTTAATTTCTTTGCTATTTTATAATTAAGAAAATTTTCCGCTGCGATAGGAGACTTAGTTACTTTATTAGAAAAAATCTCTCTTAATTTATCAGTGAAAGAAAACTCTTTATTTATTCTAAATAGCAAACTATGGGTTCTTTCTAAAGCAGAAAGTCTAATATTTACACTTTCACTTTGTATCATTTTGATAAAGAAATTATATAGACTTTCTATAGATTTATCTATTAGAGTAATAGAAGGTATATATTTGGCAGTTTGTAATAAGTAAAATTGAACGTCTTCATCCTCAGGGTCTTCATAATATCTTAATAATATGTCACGATACTTTTTCCGTTGGTCTTTATTACAATGGGAACATAAAGACAGTATTAAAATTCTTAAACTATATCCAATCCATTTTCTATGACCTTCTATTATTTTATGGTCTGGATATAGCATAAGATTTATATATTTGTCCAATAAGTCATAACTGGTTGTATCAGATGGTTTTAAAGTTACATCTGGGGGAACCTCTTTTCTATATTCTTCATCAAATGTGGCGATAAGTATACCCATAAGTTCTGCACTTTGTTTTCTTATATCGTCTTCTTTATTCATTAAAAGATCATATAAAAAATTTAATGTTATTAATTTTTGACTTTGGGTTAAATGGGTTGAATACTCCTCTAAGATATTTAGATATCCCCTTAATTTCTTCCAATCATTTTCACTTCTTGCCAGCTCTAAAATGGAACTCAATGATGAATCTGTTCTTAATTTATGCATAAGGTTTATATTATGATTAACCGATAAATATTTAATGTTTTCAATAATTTCTTCATTTTGCATAAGGGAAGTATGTTTTCTTTGTTGTATGGGATTGGTTTTTTTGTTAATATCAACACTTACACCAATATCTAACATATAGTTTTCAAAGTCCCTTAGCTTTGCATAAACTCTACGATATCTTTTTTCCTTAGCATCATCCACATTATCTAATTTATTTAGGATAATATTAAAAGACTCTTCTAAGGAATATATATGCATTTCCTTTTTACCATTAATTTTTCTATTTTTAACCCTAAAATCTGAATAAATAAGAACCAATGATTCGATTGATAAATTTTCAAGTTCTAAGTCCCAAGTAGAATGGTTGGTAGCTATATGACCTATATAGGGAATGTTATATTTTTTAAACCATAAATCAGTATAATAATAGTGAAGATAAGGGACTCTTTTTAACTCTTTTCCTTTACAACCGTATTTACCAATATCATGACCTGCAGCAGCTCCAGAAACTCTACTTAAATCTATTGGTAAACCAAAATAATTAAGTTGTCTAGCTATATGCATGGCAACATACTGAACACCACTTATGTGGTCAATAGAGTTATGACCAGTAACTTCTCTATGTAGTTTCATCATTTCATAAACATAATTTTCATTAAATATTTTTTTGAACTTTCTATACTCATACATACCTTCAAACTTCTTATATTCCTTTTCTTTTAATAAAACTAAGGGATATTTTAAAGTTTTAGATTTATTTATATCTTTCTTTTCGAAATCTAATATAATTGTTAAAATTTGAAGATATATTATAGCCCCCTTATTTAAATCTTCATCTAATTTGATCTCTACCGCTTCAGGGAAGGATTTATTTAGTGTAAATTGATAGGTATAATATATCCAATCCTTGGGAGGTTCTTTTTTTGTAACATCATATAATAGATTTTTACATAAAGTCAATACCGATTTACAGCTGTAATCATGATTAGTTACTATTAACTCTAAATTAGTTAAGAATGAAACGTTTTCAAGATGTCTTTCAATAAGCTCTTCACTTAAAGAAATCCAGCTTAAAAAAGACTTATCTAGCAGTGTTGATGATATTTTTTTGTAAATTTTTGAAGGTGTTAAATTTCTCATTAATTTCCTCCTTTTATTTATGATTTCAACTATATATTTACCCTATTTTAGATAAATAATTAATTTAATTAGAGAGACTGTATATTAACTGTCATTTAAATATTATCACTCTAGGATATAATCAGTAAAGGTAATATTATAAACTTAGAGATTATATATAAATTCAAAATTTCTTTAAAATATGATATTATATAGGTAAATAAATGTATTTATAGGAGATGATAACTATGCCTTGGTGCCCCAATTGTAAATCAGAGTATAGAGAGGGCTTTGATAAATGTAATGATTGCGGAGAGAAGTTAGTGGATGAAATTAAAGAAGATAATGAAATTAAAGAAAGAATAGATGACAAGGTAGCTCTTCTTATGAATGTAAGGGACCATAGGGAGGCAGATATTATAGAAAGTTTATTAAAAGAAGAAGGAATATTACTTTTCCAAAGGCACAAAGCCATAGGGGACTATATGAAGGTTTATATGGGAAGTTCAAAGTTTGGTCTAGATTTATTTGTATTGTCTAAGGATTTAGATAGGGCTAAAGAGATTGTTGGAAATGTTAGGGATACTAGATTAGAGGATTTAGATATTGATAATAATGTAGAAGGGTATGCTGAAGAATATGAAGATTTAGAAGTAAAGAGAGAGAAACAACGGAATGTATTTAGAGTATTAATAATAATACCTATAATATTTATTTTAATATTAACATTATTAGCTCGAGTATTAGATTGGTTTTATTAATATTATATTTATTAAAAGTAAAGGAGAAAAGATGTGATAAAAAGAAAAATTTTATTTTTATTAGGAGTTATACTTTTAATATTAGGATATATTTATTATCAAGTTAATTATACTAAAGTTGAGAAAACAAATGTAACATCCAATAAATTTGCAACAGATGATAAGATGAAAATATTGCAAATATCAGATGTTCATAATAAAAGAATAAAAAAAGATAGTAAATTAATGTCAACTATAAAAAATCTAGATGCAGATATTATTGTAATAACTGGAGACTTAATTGATAGAGAAACTAAGGATTTTGAAAATGTTTATGAGTTTGTTTATAATCTTAAGAATATAAACCCAAATATATATTATATTCCAGGAAACCACGAATGGACAAACAGAAACACTGAGAAGTTTATGACGGGATTAAAAAAAACCAATATTAATATTTTAATCAATGATAATAAAAAAATAACCATAGATAATAGAACAATAAATATTTGTGGTATAGATGATCCCTATTTAAATCGAGATAATTTAAAGATGGCATTAAAAGGCATAAATAAAAATTATTTTACCTTATTATTGTCCCATTCACCTGATATAGTTTTTGGGAAAAAAGACATACCCGTAGATTTAATCCTCAGCGGTCATACCCATGGTGGTCAAGTGAGATTTCCATTTATAGGCCCCATAGTAGCTCCAGGACAAGGTTTTTTTCCTAAATATGATAAGGGGTTATTTGAAGTAGGGAGTAGTAATATATATATTGATAGTGGATTAGGAAATAGCGTATTACCAATAAGATTTCTAAACAGAAGTCAAGTGAGTTTAATCGAGATATATGGAACAAGGGAATAAGATATTGTGTAAGAAATAAATATACTCAGAGAGAAGTTTAAGCACCGCAGGTGCTCCTGAATTTTAATTAACAATTAACAATTTATAATTAACAATTCAAAAATGGCCATGTGTTTCGGCCATTTTTGTCTACCCTCCCAAAGTTATATCCTGCTTGTCATACCACTTAAGGGCTTCATAAAAATGTTCATCCTTAAAGTCTGGCCAGTAATCTTCTATTACATAGAAGTCAGAGTAAACAGATTGAACTGGCAAAAAGCCACTTAATCTTCTGCGACCACCCCATCTTATAATTAAATCTACCATCGACACATCATTAGATTTTAATACTTTATGTAAATCCTTTTGGGAAGTGGCGCCACTGGAACTACCTAAATCCCATGTCCATCCATAATTAACTAAAAAGTTTACCCTTATTCCCCCATTTCCAATGGTCCTTCTTTCAGTATAGGGTATAAGTTCCTTTGGGAACATAGGAGAACTTGTATCTCCAATTACTAATAAAGAAGCATCTTCATTATTTATCATTTCCACAGCATCTATACAAGCCTTAGTAAATGACTTAATTTGGTTAATTGGTCTTTTAGTATTATCCATGGTGAAACCATAGTATGTAACTTCGTTTACTCCCGTATCTTTACAAAGTCTAAATAACTGAATACCAGGGTCCAGTCCCTTATTATAGCCTTTTTCCTTGGAAAGTCCATTATTTAAAGCCCAACGTCTATTGCCATCAGGGATTATTCCCACATGTTTAGGTATTCTCAAAAAGATCACCCCTTAAAATTGCTATTATGTAGTATAACCCCAGGTAGTTACTATAATTCATAATTTTTAACTGTTTATCTATATTATTATTTTAGGGAATGAATTTTCAACTGATTATTTAAATTGACAATTGACATTTGATAGTTGACAATGAAGGTAATTTTACTCGCTTTGCTCGTAAAATATTATATTACAAATCAGCTTCAGCTGATTTGTACCTTAATTGTCAAATGGCCATTGTCAATTGTCAATTTAAAAAAATAAGAAGTACCTTCCTTATCTTTTTTTCAAAATAATATAAAATCCTCCAACAATCAAAAGAACTGGCCAAATATCAAAGAAAGAAAACCAAAAAACGAATCTTTTGATTATTATAAGTAACCCTATAACAATAAGTACACCACCCAATAATAGAGTGTTTTGATTATCATAATTATTAGAGCTGGTATCATAGCTAAAATCGTCATGGATATTATGTTTTTCAGGGATAAATATTAAACATATTATATATCCTACAACACCTAAAAAGAAATTACCTAAAGTTAATAGTGCCCAAAATATTCTGACAAAAGTTGAGTCAATATTGAAGTATTCAGAAATACCACCACATACTCCACCAATCATTTTATCTCTACTAGACCTAAAAATTTTTTTCATAAAAATTACCTCCCTTCCATCTATATAGTTATTTTATCAAAAAAAACTTATATTTGAAATTTGATTATATATTTTTTTTTGAGGAATACTATTTTTGATTGATTAAGTATGGATAATATAATATTTGTTAGGGAGGACTAATAATGACAGAAAAATATGTTGTTAGAACCGATGAAAAAATAACCAACCCAATGTCTAGGGAAGAGGCAATAAAAATGGTAAAGGATTATGATAAACAAGGGATATCTGCTTATATAGTATCGGAGGATGAAGGAGAAAGATTAAAAAATAGTAAATTTAATGTTCCTAAGTGGGAATAAAACCCTGTGATTATTTTATCATAGGGTTTCTTGCTAAAGTTTTAGTATTTAAAAATGCACTTTCTTATTAAATTTTGTTATGTAAAAAAAATACTGGGTATATAAAAGATAAATAGTAATTGATAAGTATTCTCAATGAAGGAGGTTACAAAATGCTTATAGACAAATTTGATCCACTAAAAGAAGAAATGTTAAAGATTTTAGATGAAAATGGTGACATTATAGATGAAAATTTAGTACCAGAAATAACAGATGACAAATTAATTGAATTATATAAGACTATGCTACTTACAAGAGTAACCGATATAAGGGCACTTAAATACCAAAGGCAGGGTAGAATGTTAACCTATGCACCTAATCAAGGTCAGGAAGCTACCCAAGTGGGCTCCATAGCACCGTCGGAAAAGAAAGATTGGTTAGTACCTGCCTTTAGGGAAATGGGAGCATGGTTATATAAAGGAGTACCTCTAGAACAAGTATTTTTATATTGGTATGGAAATGAAGAAGGAAGTAATTATCCTGAAGATGTAAAAATGCTTCCAGTATCGGTTCCCATAGCTTCCCAACTAAATCATGCCGTTGGCATAGGAATGGCAACAAATATTAAAGGGGAAGACGAAGTAACAGTGGCATATGTTGGGGACGGTGGAACATCCCAAGGGGAGTTTTCAGAGGCTTTAAATTTTGCTGCGGTATTTAATACTCCAACGGTATTTGTTATATCCAACAACCAATTTGCAATATCAGTTCCAAGGAAGTCTCAGACTAAGGCAAAAACATTAGCTCAAAAAGCAGTTGCATATGAAATACCTGGAATTCAAGTTGATGGTAATGACATATTAGCGGTATATGCCGCATCAAAGGAAGCTATAGATAGGGCAAGAAGGGGAGAAGGACCTACATTAATTGAAGCAGTAACCTACAGATTAGGACCCCATACCACATCGGATGACCCAACTATATATAGGGAAGATAAAGAAGTGGAAGAATGGAAGGCTAAAGATCCATTGGTAAGGTTTAAAAAGTATCTTATAAATAAAGGAATATGGAGTGAAGAGAAAGACAAGGAGCAATATGAAGAGTATGAAGAATATGTTAATAATACATTTAAAAAAGTAGAAAATTCCGGTGAAATAGATCTAGAAGATATATTTAAATATCAATATGAAGAAATGACACCTAATTTAATAGAACAGTATGAAGATCATAAGACCTTTGTAGAAAGGGGAGTGAAATAAATGCCAGTTTTAAATAATATTCAAGCTATAACCCATGCCCTTGATATAGAGATGGAGAGGGATGAAAGTGTAGTAGTATATGGTGAAGATGTAGGTTTTGAAGGTGGAGTTTTTAGAGCCACAATGGGTTTACAAAAAAAGTATGGTGATAAACGTTGCTTTGATACTCCCTTGGCTGAAGCTGGTATAGTAGGTTCAGCAGTAGGGATGGCAATAAACGGAATGAAGCCAGTTGTCGAAATGCAGTTTCAAGGGTTTGTATTACCTGCATTAAATCAAATACTAGGCCATGTTGCTAGATTTAGAAATAGAACCAGAGGTAAATATAATTTACCAATGGTAATAAGGATGCCCTATGGCGGAGGAGTAAGAGCTTTAGAACATCATTCAGAAAGTATAGAAGATATGTTTGCTCAAACCCCAGGGTTAAAGGTGGTAATACCATCTACCCCCTATGACACTAAAGGATTATTACTGGCTGCAATAAGGGATCCAGACCCGGTTATATTCTTAGAACCAAAAAGAATATATAGAGCATTTAAACAGGAAGTACCAGAGGAAGACTATACATTGCCAATAGGCAAGGCAAGGATTGTAAAAGAAGGAGAAGATATAACGGTAGTTACTTGGGGAGCTCTAGTTAGGGAAACTCAAAAAGCAATCAAAGATTTAGAAGATAAGGGAGTTAGTGTTGAGTTAATAGACTTAAGAACCATTTCTCCTCTAGATAAAGAGACTATAATAGAATCGGTTCAAAAAACAGGAAGATTTTTAGTAGTACATGAAGCCTTTAAGTCCTTTGGACCAGGAGCAGAGCTAATATCCGTTGTAAATGAAGGAGCATTTTTATACTTAGAAGCTCCTCCAACTCGACTTACAGGATTTGATGTTACGGTACCCCTTCCAAAGGGAGAACATCATTTTATTATTACACCGGAAAGAATAAAGGAAAAGATAACAGAGGTAGTTGAATTTTAAGCGGAGGTGAAGGTATTGTTTGAATTTAAGTTTGCAGATATAGGGGAAGGAATACATGAAGGTAAATTATTAAAATGGTTTTTTGAAGAAGGAGACGAAATAAAAGATGGAGATGACTTGTTTTTAGTGGAAACCGATAAGGTTAATGCAGAAATACCATCTCCTGTAACGGGAAAACTAGTTAAGAAAATGGCTTCAGTTGGAGATATGATTGAAGTAGGTCAAGTTATTGCGAAAATAGATGATGGTAGTGAATCAACTGAACCCGATGATGGTTCTAATAAAGAATCGGTAAGTGAAGGTGAAGAAGAAAAAGCTGGAGTCGTAGGGGAGATAGAAGTATCATCAGAGGTAATAGAAAGTAGTAATGAAAATAATAATAAAACTGAAAAAGATAATAGAAAGAAAGTATTAGCAACTCCAGTGGCAAGGAAATTAGCTAAAGATTTAGGAATAGATATAAAAAATATAAAGGGAACTGGACCAGCGGGTAGAGTTATGAAGGATGATATATATAAGGCTAAAGAGGAAATGGAAGGAAAAGAAACTCAAGAAAATAAAGATAATAAAGAAGTTAAATCCGATGGAGCAGTTATATATAATTCTCCAATAAAAATACCAGAGATAAAAATAGATGGAGAGGTGGAAAGGGTTTCAGTATCAATGCTTAGAAAAACAGTGGCTAAAAATATGGTGGTTTCAAAATCGGTTATACCCCATGCAGCTACAATGGATGACTTTGATGTTACTAAACTGGTGAAGTTTAGAAAAGAGCAAAAACCATTGGCAGAAAAGCAGGGAACCTATTTAACATATATGCCATTTATAATTAAGGCTGTAACCCAGGCCCTTAAAGAATACCCAGTATTTAATTCAAGTTATGATAGTGAGAATGAAGAGTTAATATTAAAAAAATATTATAACATAGGAATGGCAGTTGATACTCCCGATGGATTAATGGTACCAGTTATAAAAGATGCCGATAGAAAGGGAATATTTAATATATCAAAAGAATTAGAAACCATGAGGGAAGAAACTAGAAATAGAACCATAGGTTTAGATAAATTACAAGGAGGCACATTCTCAATAACTAACTATGGTGCAATAGGAGCTAAGTATGGAGTCCCAGTTATTAAGTATCCAGAGGTAGCTATACTTGGTATAGGTAAGATAGAGAAAAAACCAGTTGTTAAGGATAATAAGATAGTTATAAGGGATATGATGCCTGTATCTCTTTGCATAGATCATAGGGTAATAGATGGTGGAGATGCTGGAAGATTTTTAATAAAACTAAAAGAGCTATTAAATGATCCTATGCTTTTAGTTTTAAGCTAAGGAGGTAATTAATATGAAAGAGTATGACATAATAGTATTAGGAGCTGGTCCCGGTGGATATGTAGCTGCCATAAAGGCAGCCCATATGGGAGCTAAAACAGCCATAATAGAAAAGGACGATGTAGGTGGAGTTTGTTTAAACTGGGGTTGTATACCCACTAAAACTTTATTAAAAAGTGCAAAGGTTTATCAAAATATAATGAAATCAGAAAAATTTGGAGTAACCATAAAGGATAAAGGTTGTGTGTCAATAGACTGGAATGGGATGCAAGATAGAAAGGATAAAGTAGTAAAGAAACTAACCGGTGGAGTTAAATCTTTACTTAAGAAAAATGGTGTAGATCTATATAGGGGATATGGAGAAATAATAGATAAAAATACATTAAAGGTTAACGATGAAACAATAAAAACTAAAAATCTTATATTAGCAACAGGCTCAACTCCTAGGATTCCCGATATAGATGGTATAGAAAAAGCCGTAGATAATGGTTTTGTTGTAACGAGTAAAGGTATTTTGGAGCTTAATGATATACCTAATGAACTAATAGTAATAGGTGGCGGAGTAATAGGGGTAGAATTTGCAACTCTATATAACGCACTAGGTAGTAAAGTAACAATACTTCAACGGGGAGATGAAATATTAACAAACGTTGATAAAGATATTAGGTCCACAATGACAAAAATACTTAAAAGAGAAGGAGTAAAAATAGTATATAATGTGGATACAAAAGGGTTTAAAGATAATAAAATAATGGCAACAGTAGATGGAAAAAAAGAAGAATTTAATGCCGATAGAATACTAATGAGTATAGGTAGAGTGGCAAATACTTATCAATTGGACAGAATAGGGATAGATATAGATAAAAGGGGTAATGTTACTACAAATGAGAAGATGGAAACCAATGTAAAAGGTGTCTATGCAATAGGTGATATGAATGGGAAATATATGTTAGCCCATGTGGCATCAGCTGAAGGAATAGTGGCTGTTGAGAACATAATGGGTGAAAATTCAAAAATGAGTTATGATAATGCCCCCTCTTGTATATATGGATTCCCAGAGATAGGAACAGCAGGATTGACGGAACAAATGGCTAAAGATAGAGGACATGATGTTATAGTAAGCACCTTCCCAATAAGTGCCAATGGTAAAGCTTTGGCGGAAGGTGAAAGTGATGGATTTATTAAGATAGTGGCAGATAAAAAATATGGTGAGGTATTGGGAGTACACATATTATCTGCCAATGCAACGGATATGATAGCGGAAGCTGTTACAACCATGGAACTTGAAGGTACAGTACATGAATTGGCAAAGTCAATACATCCCCACCCAACTTTATCTGAGATAGTAATGGAAGCAGCCCATGGAGCCATAGATAAGCCGATACACATTTAAATTAAAGAATAAATAATAGAGAATAAAGAATAGATAATGTAAGGACTGGATGAATCCAGTCCTTTTCAATTTTTTAGGGGGGATTCATTCTATGGAACGGTATGGGCAGTGGGGTGACAGTTGGGTATATGAAATGATCATCTATTAGGCCTATATTTCTTCTTGATTTATCCTAGACTGACAATCGTTGTTTAATTCTGTCTAGATATGCAATTATTTTAGTACTTTCAAAGGAGAATTTTTAATATTGAATGTTTATATAAAAAAACAATAAAGATAATTACATAAATAATTATAAAAAGAAAAAATTTACATCTAAGAAAAAATATGATATTATGAGAATGTGATAATTAAGTTGTCGTTTATAAAAAATTAATTTCGTTTTTTATCACATTTTTCTCATACTATAAAAAAAGACCATATAGTGAACATGTTGATTACATAAAAGTAGACTTTTAGGTATTTAGTCAAATAGTATAAAATTCCAAACGAAATTAAATTGTATATAAGTTTTGTATTAAAATTTGATATTAAATAATTGTTGTTCTATGTCAACATAATGAGTCATTTATATATATTATAGGGCAACAATTATTTTTATTAGTTTTAAACAATTTTTTATAAATAGTGACGTTTAAATAATACTAAGTTATAGGGGGTTAACATGCTTAAAAATGTAATTATTAGAGGTATAATTATTTACTTTTTGATCATCATTATTTGTGTTATATTTCACGACTTTATACCCGGTTTATTTGCCATTAAAATTAGTGCTTTAATACCTATTCCTTTTTTTATACTCATAATATATGGAATTATAAAATTTTTTATATGGATATTATTTTCAAAAAATAATTTTTCTAAATAATATAAAAAGTTTAAGGTTGTTTTCTTCCATAAAGATAAATCAAAGAAAACAAAGAGAATTCAGAGATAAATAGTAAACTTTGGCTTGTCACCCCTTTTTAGGACACTTTTTTCTCGGACATTAACATTCTATATTCCACAGGGGTAAGGTAATTTAATGACCCATGAATCCTGTGATTATTGTACCAGTTCACATAATCAAATAATAAATATTCAAGCTCCTCAAAACTATTAAATATTTTGTTAAAAGCAAATTCCGTTTTAACAACTTTAAAGGTAGCTTCTGCTACTGATAGCAATAGGTAAGACTTTGATCTTATCTCCATCTTTTCCCCTGCTTCACACCGTACGTGAGACTTTCACCTCATACGGCGTTCCATCTTAAAAATCTTTTAGACTAAATTAATTTAATTACATTCTTTACGATATTTGTTTACTTTACCCAATTCTTGTTCGTTTAATTGGAGTTTGTCCATATATCTATCAATCGTTTCATTTGTTGTAGAGTGAATTAACTTATGAATATCTTTGTGTATTGCAATCAAGTTGGCAAAACTATCAGTTCCACCTAATGATATAGGTTTTACATGATGTATTTCCACTTCATTAGCATATAAGAAGTTTCCTGTTATTAAACAGTTTCCTTTTTGTGATGAATATTTAGATAGTTTGTTATCTGCTAATTCAACTGAATTATATTCATAGATATTTTTCATAAGTTTATGAATTTCAGTAGCGATATAAGATTTTAACTTTCTATATACTACTTCTCTGCCTTGAGTTGTGTAATTACAAGTATCTTGAGAGAACCCGTATATAGTATTTGTTTGTATATCTGCTATTGGATGTAGATACATATTCGCTACCTTAAAAGTTTTAAATTTATTCTTATTGAACCTTTTATATGTTTCATTAGGTTTAATAGGAATTTCGTATTTTCCTACTGACTTTAAACGATTGAATAGGGTTTTACTTATTTGATAGGCTATTTTATTAAAGTCTACATTTTACCTTTATTAGACATGATAATCCTCCCACTCAATTTCATTTATTATATCATGTCCGAGTTTTCACTGTCTAATTAAGTATAACCTATCCATATCTCCGTGGACGAAGGCAGAGAGCAGAAAAAATGGCTCTCTCGAGTTAGACAGAGAGAACCAAAATTATTTGCACACTGGTCCTATAAAGGTATTTAATAGATGAATGACAAGAGCCGTATGAAAGGAGACTTTCACGTACGGTTCTGTGAGAAGTTTGAAGTGAAAATCCCCTTGCTTACTCGACTAAGACGTCAATAGATAAAATAATTACGATTCTAGGTTGATCAAAATATTCTTGACTCAGGGGCCATTTCTTTAAATCTTTAACCTTTCTTATCTATGCATAAGCGATAGGCATTTTTAAACTCGATTGTATACATTTGGCGAATAAAGTCGGTATACCTTTCCATCTA
The DNA here is from genome assembly GCF_037577855.1 of Dethiothermospora halolimnae. NCBI lineage: Bacteria > Bacillati > Bacillota > Tissierellia > Tissierellales > Thermohalobacteraceae > Dethiothermospora > Dethiothermospora halolimnae. Next base: position 55,063 of record NZ_JBAKFX010000010.1, read on the forward strand.
TGACAAATTTGGCATATCCAAATCCTTTATAGATATGAACTAAGGGCGCTCCAGAAATTGATAATCCACACATAGTTGCATTATAACGTGTTTTGGACCTCATAATTTCTTCTGCATTTACAAAATCACTAACAGCTTCAATACTTATTTCATCAATTGGTTCATCTGCGAAAGCTACAACAGTAACATATTTATCACTAACAGAAACCTCTAGTTCACAATGAACACCATCAAAATAGGAATCAACCCTTCTTGTAACAGATTCATCTTTAGCAAAACTAGTTATACTTGAACATAAAACTAGCGTAAAGATAAGCAAACACATAATTAACTTTTTTGATTTCATAAAAAACACTCCTTCTATATTATTTGAAATAAATTTTTCAGCCGAAAAAAACAACATTTAAATACACATGTGTATTACACTAACTATATTAACATTATTTTCTATTAATTGCAAGTGAAATCATTATATGCCGTAATTTTACTTTTTACCCGTGAGAACATAAAATCATCATATATATTTTTTATTGAAACTTTAGTTGCCTTTTTTGAAATTACTGTGTTCATCTCCCACATCTCTATTAAAAATCCATCAGAATCGCCATTGACATGGGGTTTCTGCAGATATGGTTTTATTGATCTAAGAATCCATTTTAAAATTAAGGCACTACAATACATAGGCTACAATACCTACTTCTGCGTTTAAATGGTCCACTTCCCCAGTTCTTAATATGCTATAAAATTATACTTGTTTAAAAAATTGAAAAAGTATTCAAATAGCTTGAAAGTATAACATTAGTTCACTAGCAAATATGTTTTTTACATACTTTGTATTGATCTTCTTTCGTTAATCACATAGTATATTTTAAAGGGTATAGCTGTATTCTCTTAATAAAACATACACTCTATAAACTCATCTTCACTAATATTAAATATAAACTCATTTAAGTTAATATTATCTAAAAGCTCCCTAATAACTTCTACTTCATATTTTTTACCTATTAACTTATCCTCTAAACCACTTATATCTTTATTACCAAAGAAATCCCCAAATATTTTACAATCCTCTATTACTCCCCTTTTAACATCTAGTCTAATATCCAGATTACCTCCAGAATAACGTCTGCTTTTTTCAATATCAAAGTCAGGAGACTCTCCATAGTTCCATCCCCATGTTAAATACCTTTTCGCCATCATTTCTTTAATTTTCAAAAGTTCCTGTTCTGTAAGTATATGTTCTTTACCTAAGGAATTTTGCTCTTTAAGTATAGAGTTTAGAAGAAAATCTTTGAACTCTTCTATTGATATCTTTTCTTCTAGGTAAGGATATATATTTGTTACTCTACTTCTAACGGATTTAACTCCCTTTGATTTAATTTTATCGGCTTTAACCTTTAGTGCATCGCCTACCACAGTTAAATCTGAGTTAAATAATAGGGTTCCGTGATGAAGCATCTTGTCTTTATAATAGTATTGGGCATTTCCAGAGAATTTTTTTCCTTCTATAGTTATGTCATTTCTACCTGAAAATTCTGCATTTATACCTAACTTTTTTAAAACTTTAATAACCGGTTCAGTAAATTTTTTAAAATTACTAACGTTGTCCTTTCCACCAGCTGCTATAAAGGTGAAATTAAGATTACCTAGGTCATGGTATACAGCCCCGCCTCCAGATAATCTTCTAACTACATTAATATTATTTTCTTTGATATACTTATTATTTATTTCTTCTATGGTATTTTGATTTCTACCTATGATAACCGATGGTTCATTTTGCCAAAGTATAATTATATCTTCATCTGTATCTAAATATTTTAAAGCAAATTCTTCAAGGGCCAAATTAAAATGGGGGTCGTTATTATTATTTTTTATACTAATCATTTTAAATCTCTCCATTCTATATGTAGTTTGTTATAACTTAATTTCTAATAGATTGTTAACTGGTAATATCCTCGATAATTGGTAATACTTAATTGTTGGTGATCCGTGATACTTAGCTGCTAATGATGCATAATCTTTAGGTTGTTGGGGGATTCGTAATTCCCCAACCTATTTATAAATTATTATTACCCTAAAACTAAGTATACCCTACTAATAAGTAAAATAAAAATGAAAGAACTATGTATTTCCCATAGATAAATAGTGTCACAAAGTATAGTTTACTAATATATTATTAGTAAGTAGGGAGGTGTTTAACTTGCCTTATTCAACTCGTGAATTATTCGCCAGAGTCATAAAATGTGAGGCTGGTGGAGAAGGAATAAATGGTATGAAAGCTGTAGCAACTGTAATAATGAATAGAGTCCATATACCCTATGGAGAATATCAAAGGGTAAATCAAGGAAATTTGAGAAATGTAATATATCAAGAAGGACAATTTGACTGTGTTAGAAGTGTTCTTAGGGGAGTAGCCAATCCCCAGACGATCTGGGCTAGTCCCCCGGAACAAATACATTATGAAGTAGCAGATTGGGCCTTAGCAGGAAATAAACTATGGAATGTTGGAGAAAGTTTATGGTATATGAATCCCTTTAGACCTACTTGTCCCCCGGAATTTCCCTATAACGGTTCAGGGGAATACAATAGTAGGATAATTAAGCACTGTTTTTATGATCCAACTGAGTTATATAGAGAAACATAAAATTTAAGGAGGTAATATTGTGAATAGAAGATATAATGAAGATGATGGCTATAATGCACCACAACAACCACAGCCAATGATGCCCAGTACTCCACGACAACCATCTTATATGTATCCCCCAGCATCACCCTATGGACCTAATGATGGAGGAGCCCCAAATAGGCAACCTATGCCTATGCCATCAAGGGGAGAATCCCCTGTAGATTTTGAATTTGACGAAGGGCCACCGGTAATAAGAAGTCCCCTTTATTTACAGGGTTATCTAAGAAGGGTAATAGGTCAATATGTGAAGGTACAGTTCATTGTAGGAACTAATCTTTTTATAGACAGAGAGGGAACTTTATTATCAGTAGGGGTCGATCATATAGTACTTCAGGAACCGGAAACCGATGATCGGGTTATTTGTGATCTATACTCAATAAAATTTGTAAAAGTATTTTATTAACTTTAAGGCTTAAAATAATTGTAACCAATAAAGTGACTTATACCATGGGATAAGTCACTTTGTTGTTTTTGTACAAAACAAATTTGCATTTATAGAAGTGTATAATAAAATATAGATATAAATAAGAAATAAGGAAGTGGCAGTATCGATGAAAAATAAAAGAGAAATAAAAATATGCTCTCCAAGAATACCTAAAGATTTAAAGAAGTCTGAAGGGATAAGATATGACATTAAAGAGGAAGATTCCATTTATAATGAGTTAATATCTTATTGTTCCATTGGAGGACAGGTGGCAGAAGGTGTAGAAATTCAAAAGACAATTTTTAAGAATGTTTCATTTAATAAAGCAATACTTAGAGGTATTGAACTAACAGATGTTAGATTTGAAAATTGTGATTTATCTAATTGTGATTTTATACATGCTATTATACATAGAGTAGAATTTATAGATTGTAAAATCCTTGGTGTAGATTTAAGTCAATCAACACTTCAAAATGTAATAATTAATGGGTGTAATGGGAACTATAGTCTCGGTAGGTTTTTATACTGCAACAATATAATTTTTAATAATACGTCATTCTATAGTGTTAATTTTCAAGAATCAGAATTTCTTAATACAAAATTTGAAAGATGTAATCTAACAGAAGCTCAAATGTCTGGTTGCAAACTGAAAGATGTTGATTTAAGAGGGTGTGAGATAGAAGGTATGAAAGTAAGAATAGAAGATGTAAAGGGAGCTATAGTTTCTCCTACACAAGCTATGACACTATCTAAATTATTAGGAATTATAATTAAATAGAAAATTTAAATAAATGGCAGTATAAAATCATATGCTTATAAAGTTAAAATTTTTTAACAAAATAAGGTTATTTTATAAGAAAATTTTATTAAATAATAACAATTAGCAACATATTGATTTTATCTTGTAGTAATAAAATCAATATGATATTCTATACTAGAGAATTGGATAGTATTACTTTAATTTAATTTACTATTAAATATAAATAAGGATTATTAAGGAGGTATTTGTATGCACAAAAAACTATTTATACCAGGACCAGTAGAGGTAAAGCCTGATGTATTACAAAAAATGGCTACACCAATGATAGGTCATAGAACAAAATCAGCTTCAAAGTTGCAAAGAGATATTAGTGAAAAAATGATGAAATTATTCTACACAGAAAATCAAGTAATGCTTTCAACTACTTCAGGTAGTGGATTAATGGAAGCTGCAATTCGTTCTTGTACAGGAAAAAGAGCTGCTGTATTTGCGGTAGGAGCTTTTGGTAAGAGATGGTATGACATGGCGGTTGCTAATAACGTACCAGCTGATTTATTTGAAGTTGAATGGGGAAATCCCACAACTCCAGAACAGGTAGATGAAGTATTAGCAACTGGTAAGTATGACGTTGTAACTGTTACCCACAATGAAACATCAACAGGTATAATGAACCCTGTAGCTGAAATAGGAGAAGTTATTAAAAAATATCCAGATGTTGTATTCTGCGTAGATACAGTAAGTTCGGCAGCAGGAGCAAAGATAGAGGTAGACAAATGGGGCATAGATGTTTGTATAACATCAACTCAGAAGGCATTGGCATTACCTCCAGGACTTGCAATTTGTACTATTTCTGATAAAGCCTTAGAGGCAGCTAGAAAAGTAGAAAACAGAGGGTTCTATCTTGATTTAGTTAGACTATATGATTACATACAAAAGAAAGATCATCAATATCCGTCAACTCCATCAATTTCCCATATGTATGCATTGGATTATCAACTAGACAAAATATTGGAAGAGGGTCTAGAAAATCGTTTTGCAAGACATGAAGAGATGGCTAAGTATGTAAGGGCTTGGGCTAATAAGCATTTTGAGCTATTCCCAGTTGAAGAACATGCTTCAAATACATTAACCAATGTTAGAAATACTAGAAATATTAGTGTTGCTGATTTAAATAAACAATTAGGTTTAAGAGGATTTACTATATCCAATGGATATGGAAAATTAAAAGAGAAGACATTTAGAATAGCTCATATGGGTGAAACAACATTACCAGAGATTAAAGAGCTTCTTGAAAATATAGAAGATATTCTAGGACTATAGGGGGTAATAATATGGCGAGAATATTAGTAACCGATGGAATGGATAAAAATGCTGCAGAGCAGTTAAGAAAAATGGGTCACGAATTAGTTGAAGAACATTATGAGCCAGAAGCTTTAAAGGAACAACTTAAAAACTTTGATGCTACGATAATACGTTCTGCAACTAAAATTAGACAGGAAATAATAGATGCTGCCCTTGAGACTAATAAATTAAAACTAATAATAAGGGCAGGGGTTGGTCTAGACAATATAGATGTTCAATATGCTATGGAACATGGTATCCAAGTGAATAATACTCCAAATGCCAGTAGTTCAGCAGTTGCAGAGTTAGCTATAGGACATATGTTTGCATTATCAAGATACATTTATATATCAAATGTAACTATGAGAAATGGAGAATGGAACAAAAAAGCATATAAAGGTATAGAACTTGCTGGAAAAACATTAGGGTTAGTTGGATTTGGTAGAATAGCTAAGGAAACAGCTAAAAAGGCCAAGGCTTTAGGTATGAATGTTATCTATACTGACATAAAGGGAGAGCAGGAAGGACAAGATTCTTATAAGTATGCTTCTATGGAGGAGTTATTAAAGCAATCTGACTTTATATCACTTCATATACCATTTAAAAAGGAAATAGGAGCGGTTATTAGTACTAAAGAATTTGAAATGATGAAAGATGGAGCTTATTTAGTAAATTGTGCTAGAGGTGGAGTAGTTGATGAAGCTGCCTTACTTGAAGCTTTAGACTCAGGAAAAGTTTCAGCTGCAGCTATAGATGTATTTGAAGAGGAACCAACTAAGAATGAGAAACTTTATAAACATGAAAAAGTTTCATTAACACCCCATATAGGAGCTTCAACAAAGGAAGCACAAGCTAGAATAGGAGAAGAAATAATAGAAATAGTACAAAACTTTTTTGAATAGGAGGTTTTCAGATGGCAACAGTAAGACCATTTAAAGGCATAAGACCAAAAAAAGAGTTAGTAGAGAAAGTAGCATCTTTACCATATGATGTTATGAATAGAGAAGAAGCAAAAGAAATGGCTAAGGGAAATGACAAGTCTTTTCTTCATGTAGTTAGACCTGAAATAGATGTTGATGATTCCGTTGATATACACGATAAAATCGTCTATGAGACAGCTAGAAAGAATTTAGACAAATTTATAGAAGATGGTGTTTTAGTACAGGATGATAAGCCTAAGTACTATATATATAGACAAATAATGTTCGGTAGAGTTCAAACTGGTTTAGTAGGTTGTACTTCAATAGATGAATACATGAATAATACTATTAAAAAACATGAATTCACAAGACCTGCGAAGGAAAAAGATAGAATTAATAATTTCGATCATTGTGATGCAAATACTGCTCCTATATTCTTAACATATAGAAAAAATGATGAGATCAATAATATAGTAAATGATTGGATTAAATTTAATAAACCTGTATATGATTTTACCAGTGAAGATGATATAACTCATATAGTGTGGGTTATAGATGATGCAAGTAAAGTTGAGAGAATAGGTGAGTTATTTGATAGCATAAGCTATCTATATATTGCAGACGGTCATCATAGATCAGCATCATCAGTTAAAGTTGGATTAAAGAGAAGGGAAGAAAATCCAAACTATACTGGAGATGAAGAATTTAATTACTTTATGTCAGTTATATTCCCAGATGAAGATTTATTTATCATGGATTACAATAGAGTAGTTGAAGATTTAAATGGAAATAGTGATGAAGAATTTTTAACAAAAGTAAAGGAAAAATTTGATTTAGAAGAGTATACTAAAGAAGGTCAATATAGACCAATGAACAAGCACGAGTTTGGTATGTATTTAAATAATAAATGGTATAAGCTTACTGCTAAAGAAGGTACATTTGATAGTAAACATCCAGTAAACTCTTTAGATGCAGCAATATTACAAAATAATCTTCTTAATCCTATATTAGGAATAGATGATCCTAGAACTAACGAAAGGATAGATTTTATCGGAGGAATAAGAGGACTTGAAGAGCTTGAAAAAAGAGTTAACAATGGCATGAAGGTAGCATTTTCTATGTATCCTACTACTATAGAAGACTTAATTGGAGTGGCAGATGCAGGGGAAGTAATGCCTCCAAAATCTACTTGGTTTGAGCCAAAACTTAGAAGTGGATTGTTTGTTCATAGATTAAAGTAAATTATAAATAATAGCTTAATAAATTAAGCCATCGATTGATGGCTTTTTTTTATGTTTTTTTGGGTATTATATAAATAGATAGTTTTATAAATAAAAAGAGTGGTGTTTAATAATTATGAAAGGATTTGAAAGATATTATGGTAATGTATTTAGGGGAGCTTTAAAGGTAATAAACCCCTTTAAAAAGAGGCTTATAAAAACAGAATGCAAAGTTCATATTTTTATTAATAATAATTCTTTAAGGCTTTTAAAGGAGCATGGATATGATTATGAGCATATGTTCTATAGAAATCATATTAAAGAGCTTAATAAAGGTGTTGTTTGGGCTGATCAAGATTTTAAAAGTATCAACCATTTTTATAGTCCAAAAAAAACTAAGGGTCTCTATGGACATAGTAATGCTAAAATTCTTACCTACAATTATTATGAAAAGGCTATTGGGTATTATAAACGGGGAAATATAAAGTTATCTATATTTTATCTAGGTGCTTGCGCCCATATAATTCAAGATATGACAGTTCCCCAACATGTTAATATTAGACTCTTAGATAGCCATAGACAATATGAAAATTTTGTAAAAATAACATATGATATTGTTGAAGAATTCACGTCCCGTGATAAACCCATAGTTTTTAATGAACTTAATCATTATTTAAGATTTAACGCAAAAAATGCAATCAAAATATATAAAGAATCAAGAAACTTAAAAAGTAATAAAGCTAAATACCATAATGTAACTAAATGTATTTTACCCTTGGCTCAAAGGACCACAGCAGGATTACTGGTAATGTTTTTAAAAGATGTAAAATTTAAAAGTTAATATTTAAATTGTTCAGGTGGAAACCTAATTTTAAAGATAATTATTTTAAAATTAGGAGTGAAACTAATGAAAAGGATAAAAATGCCCAGTGCATATACGATATTAATTTTAATCATAATTGTTGTTGCAATATTAACTTGGATTGTTCCAGCTGGGGAATATAATTATGTTGAGGATCCAGACACAGGAAGGCAGAAACCAGTCCCTGGAACATATGAGCAGGTGGGTCAGCAGGGTCAAGATTATTTTGATGTGGCTAAAGCACCTATAGAGGGATTTTATCAAGCTGTAGACGTTGGATTTTTTGTATTAGTAATAGGTGGATTTCTAGGTGTTGTTATGAAAACTGGAGCCATAGATGCTGGAATAGCATCGGTTACTAAGAAACTTAAGGGTAGAGAAAAATGGATGATACCAATACTAATGATATTATTTGGTGCCGGTGGTACAACATTTGGAATGGCAGAGGAAACTATAGCCTTTTATCCTCTATTATTACCAGTATTTATAGCTGCAGGATATGATGCAGTGACAGCAGTGTCAGTTATATTATTGGGAGCAGGAGTTGGAGTATTAGGCTCAACAGTTAATCCCTTTGCTACAGGTATAGCATCAGGATTTGCTAATGTACCATTAGGTCAAGGAATTGGACTTAGATTAGCTGTTTTAATAATTGGAGAGGCAATAGCCATATTATATGTTATGAGATATGCAAATAAAGTCAAAAATAATCCGAAGGCTTCTTTAGTGTATAATATGAGAGAAGATAATAAAAAGCACTTTCTATCAGATAAAGATGAAAATGAATTTCCTAAATTAACTGGAACAAGAAAAACGATATTAGTTTTATTTGTAATAACATTTTTATTTATGGTATATGGGGTTATACCCTTTGAAGATATCTTCCCAGATGCTAATATACCAACATTAGGATGGTGGTTTAAGGAATTAACTACTTTATTTCTAGTTTCAGCAGTTTTAATAGGTTTTGTGGGAAGGTTAGGAGAAAAGGGAATGATATCTGCATTTGTAGATGGTGCAAGGGATCTTTTGGGTGTTGCATTAATAGTAGGTGTATCTAGAGGTATAACAGTTATAATGGATGCAGGAAAGATAACAGATACGGTCTTAAACTTGGGAGAGAGAACCCTTGCCGATGCAGGAGAGGTTGGATTCACTGTATTGACCTATCTCTTTTATATACCAATGTCATTTTTAATACCCTCTACTTCTGGGTTGGCCACATTATCAATGCCTATAATGGCCCCATTGGGAGAGTTTGCTGGAGTTGGAAGGGATATAGTTATTACAGCTTATCAATCGGCTTCAGGAATTGTTAATCTTATTACTCCTACAAGTGCAGTTGTTATGGGAGGTTTAGCCATAGGAAGAGTTCCCTATGAAAAGTGGATAAAGTATGTATGGAAATTACTTGTTATATTAATGATTCTAATAATAGCTGCCTTAAGTATTGGTAGTTTAATGAGTTAAAAAGGATATCTAAAGCTTTAGATATCCTTTTTAACTCTAGAAAAATTTTAGAAAAAACGATACAATATAATAAGGAAGAATTTTCTTGAAATTATTTTATAAAAATATAATAAAATAATTAAAGATTAGTTAATTTAAATTTTGAGGGGAGAGATAATATGTCAGAAAATAAAACAGTAAAAGAAAGAAAAGAATTAAATGATAATTATAAGTGGGATTTATCGGGGTTATATATTAATGATGAATCATGGGAAGATGATTTTAAGAAGTTAAAGGAACTATCAAATGAAATAACTGAATTTAAAGGTAAAGTTGTGGAAAATAGCAATACACTTCTTGAGGTAATAGAATTGAAATTAAAAATTGATAGAAAACTAGAAAATATTTATACCTATGCTAAGATGAAATTAGATGAAGATACTAGAGAAGATAAATATCAAAGCTTAAATGATAGAGCCACAAGTCTTATGGTTGAGATTAATGGAAAACTATCATTTATAACACCGGAAATATTATCTTTACAAGGGGATAAGTTAAAAGAATATATAAAGGAAAATGACCAACTAAAGACATATGAACATTTTCTAAATGAAATAATAAGGAAGAAAGATCATGTTTTATCTCCAAAGGAAGAAGCTATAATAGCCAAAATAGGAGATGTATCTGGAGTTCCACAAAAAACATTTTCTATGCTAAATAATGCAGATATAAAGTTTCCAACAATAAAGGATGAAGATGGCAATGATGTGGAAATTAGCCATGGAACATTTATACCCCTTATGGAAAGTAAGGATAGAAAAGTAAGAGAATCAGCCTTTAAAGGTTTGTATAATACATATGATAAGTTTAAAAACACATTTGCTTCTACACTAAGTGGAGACGTAAAGAAGAATATTTTTTACTCGAAAGTAAGAAATTATAATTCTGCACTGGAAGCATCCCTTGACCAAAATAATGTTTCTACAGAAGTTTATAATAATTTAATTGATGGGGTCCATGACAATCTACCTTCTATGCATAAATATGTTAAATTAAGAAAAGAGGTATTGGGGCTAAATGAACTTCATATGTATGATTTATATACATCAATTGTAAAAGATGTAGATATGAAAATACCTTATGATGAAGGTAAAGATATGGTTGTAGAAGGACTTAAACCTTTGGGATCAGATTATTTAAATGTCGTTAAAAAAGGTTTGGAATCTAGATGGATAGATGTATATGAAAACAAAGGAAAGAGAAGTGGTGCATATTCATGGGGGACCTATGATTCAGAGCCATATATACTACTAAATTATAAAGATACCCTTGATAATGTATTTACATTGGCCCATGAGTTAGGTCACTCGATGCATAGCTACTATAGTAAGAAAAACCAACCCTATGTGTATGGAGGCTATAGTATATTTGTTGCAGAGGTTGCATCCACTGCCAATGAAGCCCTATTAATGGATCATATGCTTAAAAATACCCAAGACAAACAAAAGAAACTTTATCTATTAAATCATTATTTGGAGCAATTTAGGGGAACCGTTTATAGACAGACTATGTTTGCTGAATTCGAAAAGATCATACATGAAAGAGTAGAAAAGGGAGAGTCTTTAACAGCGGATAGGTTATCAGAGATATATAAAGACTTAAATAAAAAATATTATGGAGAAGATATTGTAATTGATGATGAAATAGCTATGGAATGGGCAAGAATTCCTCATTTTTATTATAATTTCTATGTATTCCAATATGCAACAGGTTTCTCAGCAGCGGTAGCCTTATCTCAAAAGATATTAAATGGAGAAGAAAATGCTATCGAGAAATATCTGGGATTCTTAAAAAGTGGTAGTTCAGACTATCCAATAAATGTTCTTAAAAAGGCTGGAGTAGATATGACTAGTAAGGAGCCTGTAAACAATGCTCTTAAACTATTCGGAGACTTAGTAGATGAAATGGAAAAATTGATAAAGGAATAAAACAATTGGGGGATTACGAATCCCCCAATAACTAATTAGTTAAGGATTACGAATCCCCCAATAACTAATTAGTTAAGGATTACGAATCCCCCAATAACTGATTAGTTAGGATTACGAATCCCCCAATAACTGATTAGTTAGGATTACGAATCCCCCAATAACTGATTAGTTAGGATTACGAATCCCCCAATAACTGATTAGTTAGGATTACGAATCCCCCAATAACTAATTAGTTAAGGATTAACAATCCACTAATAACTAATTAGTTTGGTTATCAATCCTTAAAAAAGCGATTATAGGGTAGACTTTTAATAGTCTACCTTTCTTATTTTAATTTAATAGTAAAAAATATAACATATATTTGTTATAATATAGATAATGTCATTTTAAATATAATTAAGGTAATAATTACTGTCTTTTTTTGTTGCAATTAAGTGAAAACAAATATAAAATTAAATCTAGATGGTATAAGAAAAGAACAGGATATGGAATTAAGAGGAACTAAATATAGTAAATTAATATTGTAAAGCAGAAATTGTTTTAGTATAGAAAGGTGATATGGGATGAAGCAATCAATTATTAAATTAAAAAAATTAGTTAGTGAATATGAGTCTTATATTTATATTAATAATAAAAAAAAGATCGAAGAAATATCTAATAACATTATAGAACTGGTTACTAAAATGAAAGAAGGAGATATTCCTGAGACTAATAATGAAAACTCAGATAAGACTGATAATTTGTACAAAGAAAATCTTGAAAAGATAAATGAGATATCTTTTTTATATAAACCATTAATGAAAAAAAACTATTTTGAAGGAAATTATTTAGAAAAGTTTGGAGAGGAAAGAACTGAACAATTAAAAATGTCTGGGGCCTTGCAGTTACATGATAAATTTTGGACATCTAATAACGTGGAAAAGGGAAATGTTTTTGGATCTGTACCAAAGGATTTAATATCTTCAGAATCGGCTAATAAACTTATAAACTTTGGATGGAGGGATTGTAACGTAACAGCATATGAAGTAAGTGATAAAACTACATATGGAGAACTAGTTAAAATATGTAATATATTGTTTAAACATTATCTTATAGTAACTGAAATGAAAAATAAAACACTGTTAGTACTGGAATATAGAATAGAAAGATATTAGAATACAAGGTGATACCCTGCTCTCTGTACCTTGTAGCCTGCACGGAACAAAGAAGATGCTTTTTGTTTAGTAAGTTGTTGGGGGATTCGTAATCCCCCAACTATTCTTTAAATAAATTTATCTTTAAGGTTAGACCAAAAACTATTTGGATTTAGTGTAAGCTTGTTTATAGTCATATCAGACATGGTTAAATTGATTTCTACTATATTATCATATTTATGTTGTATTCCATCCACAACTATAAGTATAGAGTTTTCGTCTCTATATTCAGGGTTTATCTTTATTGTCATATCGTTATGAACTATGGCACTTGTAGTTAATGATCTATAGACTTTAGAGCTAATTGGTGCCAATGGGGTTATTTGAAGAACTTGAAGAGTAGGGAAGATTATGCTACCTCCTGCTGAAAAATTATAAGCTGTACTACCTGTGGGGGTAGAGATTATAACTCCGTCGCCACTAAATCTTTCTAAATAATTATCTGCAATAGATACATTAAGATGAATAACTTTAGATTCAATGCCTTTAATAACTATTTCATTTACACCGATAAGTTCAATACAACTTGTTCTAGTACATATGCTGGCTTCGACTAAGTATATTTCTTCTAATATATAATCTCCATTTACATAACTTTTTACAAAGTCATTAAGATTATCTGGAGAGATCTCTTGAAAAAATCCTAAATGGCCAGTATTGACACCTACAAAGGGGATATCTGGGAAACCATAGTTATGTACGGCTCTAAGAAAAGCACCATCGCCCCCTATGCAGATATTAAGCTTTGCTTTATAGTCATAGGTATCAGAAACTATAAAACCTTCTTTCTCAAGTTTTTCGGTAAGTTCTTTAGCGGTTTCTACAGATTTATAGTTATCATTATGTATTATATTTATAATGTCTTTTTTACTATTATAGTTCAACTATATCCCTCCAAAACGAATATACAAAATAAAGTTAAATAGGAGCATATATATATTATACACTATAAATGTTAATAATAACAATGGAGGTGTAAAAGTGGGAAAATTTTTTGATAATGAAAGTACAATAGTACATAAAATAGATAGGTCATACTCAAGTATAGAAGAAGCACTAAAGATTGACTTAGATTTATCTGGAAGATTTTTTAGAAAACTTATAAAAAGCAAATCCATAATAAAAAATGGTAAAAAGGCTAGTAAAAAGAGTTTAGTGAAAAAAGGAGATACCATAGTAATTTTTATGAAAGATGAAGAAGATAATAATATTCCTGAAGACATAAATCTTAATATAGTATATGAAGATTATGATTTGATTATATTAAATAAAGAACCTGGTATAGTTGTTCATCCAACTAAAGGTCATAATAATGGAACTGTAGCTAATGGAGTAGCACAATACTTTAAAAATCATAATATAAATAAAAAAATTAGATTTGTAAATAGATTAGATATGGATACATCGGGAATAGTTGTTGTTGCTAAAAATCCATTTGGTCATCAACAGATGTCTAAACAATTTGAGAATAATCAGGTTAAGAAATCATATTTGGCTTTAGTAGATGGCATAGTTAAAGGAGATGGAGTAATAGATGAACCTATAGGTAAAGATCCACAGGATTCTATTAAAAATGCAGTTAAAGCCGATGGAAAAAGGGCTATAACAAAATATGAGGTAATAGATAGATATAATGAGGCTTCTTTAGTTAAACTTTATATTGAAACGGGTAGAACCCATCAAATAAGGGTACATATGGATTATATAGGACATCCTATAATAGGAGATACACTTTATAATAAAGAAAGTAATATTATAAAAAGACAAGCATTACATTCTTACTCTTTAGAATTTAAAGTTCCTAGAAATAATGAAAAGGTAAAAGTAGAAGCTAATCTGCCAGAGGATATGGTAGAAGCTGTGGAGAAGTTGAGGTTATAATCATATTTGACTAATCAATTAGGGTGACTTATAAGTCACCCTAAATAATTATTGCATTTCAAAACTTCCACAATCTGTAGCTTCTTGATTTTTTGCACTACTATGATGCTTAACCACATTAATATGATCTAAACTACAATAGGAATCTGATTTAGCATGATATTTACACTCATTTACTGTACATCCAATACTTTTATTAATTTTCATTATTTCACCTCCATTTAATGATAGGCTTCATACAAAAATATTATTAGTAAAATGTATATACTTTATACAAAAAAATAAATTAAAATTTTGAATTAGATTAACAGTAGGTGCAAATAATATAAATGTAATATTATCATAAAGGAGAAATTCTAATGGGAGATAATAAAAGAATAAAAGGATATCCTAAGGTTAAAAGAACAGAGTCAGGAAAAATAGGTAAAAATATGGTTCAAGTGAATACAATGGGTGCAACAGGTAGCAAGCCTGAAAAGGAAAAGGAAATAGATTAATAGGGGGACTAATATCCCCCTCAACTAAATATACTTTTGTAGCATATAAGTTATGTAAAGGGTTAATTATGAAGATGGGTATTATTTTATGTTTCATTTTCATCGTTATTTAATGCTTTAAAAAGTTCCATCATTCCCACCATTTCTTTAATTTTATCTTTATTAATATTAGCATTGTCCCCTAATAAAGGAATAATAGCTTCAATCATTTCTTCAAAATTAACTTCCTTCTTTGAAGATCCAGTTAGACTGGATATTCCATCAATTAAACCTTTAAATTTGTCTATATTTGTAACCATATCTACCATAGGTTTTATATTTTTTAATTGTTCGTTAGAAGAGTCTTCAACTATAATATTAAAAATTTTTGAGAATCTTTCTTTACTATTTGATGTAGATATTGGCTCTATAGGGGTAAAATCATTGTTATCATTTATTACCCTTATTAGCTTTTGTATTTTAACAATTTTTTCGAAACCTGAGACTAATTTATTAGTATTAGCTATCATTTCTTCAGGAAGGTAAGGACCGACTTTTTTTATTGTATTTACTTTTTTTTCAAGGTCATCTATATTAGATAGATTAATATTATTACTTATGCTTTGGATACTCTTTGACAATTGAGTTATATTATTAAACCGTGGGCCCATAAATAGTAATGGTAACATTAAAAGGGGCAATGTATTAGTAGAAAGGGGACCACTCTTTTTTTGTTTTGGGGCCATCTTTTTTATTTCATTCACTTTTATTCCTCCTCAAAAAATAATCTGTATAGTATATTATGTAAGTAGTAATTGTTTTGTTACACAATTAGTTAAAATAAATTTAAAAGTATAGGAGTTAGGGTATTATAAAATTATAAAACTAGTAGGGAGTGACTTTCATGGGATTTTATGAAGAGTTAAGTAATTATTATGATGTAATATTTCCGGTTTCAGATAAAAAGGTGAAATTTTTAAATGATAAAGTTAATAGGAATAGTGATATATTAGATATAGCATGTGGTACTGGAAACTATACTATAGAATTATCAAAATTAGGGCACAATGTAGATGGTATAGATTTAGATGGAGAAATGATAGAAAGGGCAATTAATAAGTCTAATGATGAAGATGTAGACATTAATGTTATTAAAGGTAATATGTTAAGTATAAAAGAAATATTTAAAGATAAAAAATACGATATGGTATTCTCTTTAGGAAACTCTGTGGTTCACTTAAATAGTATTGAAGATGTAAAGAAACTTGTATATGACGTATATAGCATATTAAATGAAAATGGAAGCTTGATAATACAAATAATAAATTATGATAGAATATTAAAATATAGTATAGATCATCTGCCAACTATAGATAGGGAAGAAAAAGGGGTAAAGTTTATTAGAAATTATTGTTTTAAAAATAATAAAGTTTATTTTAATACAGAGATAGTTTTAACTAATAAAGAAGAAAGTTATAAAAATTCTATACCGCTATTACCCCTTAAAAGTTCAGAGATTTTGAACATACTAGAAGAGGTTGGATTTGAAAATATTAAATTTTATGGTGATTTTGATGGTAATCCCCATAGTGAAGATGCATATGCCACAATAGTGCATGCCGAAAAAAATTCCTCCAAATAAAGTATTATAGAGATATTTTGTAATATATAATATAACTTTATCATAGATTTAATATGAATAAGGTATTTATAGAGATTATAATATTACAAAATAAGAGGGGGAATATTAATGGATAGAAAAAATGACGGTATGTCATCTAATGGGAAACAGCAGATTGATAATAGTGAAAAAATAGAAAAGGCACTTAATAGTATAAAGGAAAAAATTAATCCCAGTGAGGAGCAAATGGAAAAACTTAAGTTTTTTGCAGAGAAATACTCTGGCAAATCGGAAGAAGATATGTTTTTTGAGATAATTAAAGTTAATAAAAGTATGCATGAGAATATGAGTGAAGAAGAGTACCAAAAGAAAATGGAGAAGTTAGAAAAAATAAGACCTATGTTAAATGAAGAACAGGGTAAAAAACTTGATAAATTAATAAAAGCAATGAAGGAAGATAGGTAAAAAGAGGTAGATGAATTAACAAAGTTATAGAAGCAGGGAGTCTCTGTAATAGGGGCTCCCTATTTCTATAACTTTATATTCTATGCTCTCTAGATTGATAAAAGAAATTCAAAAGTTATGTAAACTGAGTTAAGAACTCAAAGTGGACAGAACGACGGAAACATGTTATAATATACCTCTGACATTATGTAAACTAGAAAGGGGATTATAATGAAGATTAATAACAAGAAAAAAATTATTATTTTACTATTAGTGTTTATTGTTATTACTTCTTTAATATCTTATACATTATTATCCGACAATAAGGAATATAAACAATTATCATACAATAGTTTTATAGATAAAATGAATGAAGGGGATATTGAAGAAGTTTTTCTAAGGGATGATGCCAAAATAACTGGAGTATTTAAAGATGGAAAACATTTTATAACAGATAATCCAAGAACAAAAAATTTGAAAGAAACATTACTAAAGAATGGAATAAAGGTAAGTGAAGTACAGGGGAAGACTACAGTTAAAGATATAATCACATTTGTATTGATATTAGGTGGATTTGCATTTGTAGGTTTTACCTTTAATAAAAATTCTGCAAGACATGCAGAAAAAGAGATAACAGAAATGTCCAATATTGACAACAATGGAGAGAATCCTGATGCAATAAACTTTAATGACGTAGCAGGAAATGATGAAGCTAAAGATAGTATGAAAGAGTTAGTTGATTTTATAAAAACTCCTGAAAAATATGAAAGATATGGTGCAAGGATGCCTAGAGGGGTATTGTTATATGGACCTCCGGGAACAGGTAAAACATTATTAGCAAAGGCATTGGCAGGAGAAGCAGGGGTGCCATACTATGCTGTAACAGGCTCTGATTTTATTCAAGTATATGCTGGCCTGGGAGCTAGTAGAATTAGAAAACTATTTAAAAAAGCAAGACAATCGGGTAAATGTGTTATATTTATAGATGAAATAGATGCTTTAGGTAAAAAGAGACGGGGCGGTTTGTCTGGGAGTAGTGATGAAAGTGATAGAACTTTAAATGCATTGTTAACAGAAATGTCAGGATTTAATGGAGGAGAGGGTATAATAGTTATAGCAGCTACAAATAGAATTGATACTTTAGATGAAGCCCTATTAAGACCTGGAAGGTTTGACAGACAAATTGAAGTAGGATTACCAGATGTAAAGGCTAGACAGAAAATCTTAAAACTTCATAGCAGAAATAAACCTGTTTCAGAAGATGTTGATTTTAACAAAGTTGCATATCAAACGGTGTATTTTAGTGGTGCAAAATTAGAGAGTTTAATGAATGAGTCAGCTATGATAGCCGCTAAAGAAAATAGGGAAAACATTAATATGGAGCATATAGATAAAGCCTTTTATACAGTTATTGCAGGAGAAGAGAAGAAGGATAGAAGTACTATATCCAACAATGATAGAAAGATAACGGCATATCATGAAGGGGGACATGCCTTAGTTACAAAATTAGTATCTCCTGATAATAAAGTTACAAAGGTCACTATAATACCTAGCACTAAAGGTGCCGGTGGTTTTAGTATGAATATTCCTCCCGATAGGATGTACAACACTAAGAAGGATATAAGGAATCAAGTTATGATTGCCCTAGCTGGAAGGGCAGCTGAAGAAATTGTTTTTGGCAATGACAATATAACTACAGGGGCTTCTAATGATCTTCAGAAGTCAACAGACATGATAATGTCTATGATAAGTAGATTTGGTATGGATGAGAAATCTGGGCTTATAAGCTACGAATCAATATTAGGAAATAATGCAGGGTCTAATTCTTATATAGTGGACAGAATAAAGGCTATTACTGAAGAGCTATATTTAGAAACTAAGGAAATATTACAAAATAATATGGAACTCTTAGATAATGTAGCCAAGTCTTTATTGGAAAAAGAAACCATAGATGAAGATGACTTGAATAATATAATAAGGAAGAATAGATAAGTGGAGAATTGACAGTGGACAGTTAAGGTAAAATCAGCTTTGAAATTAAAGTAGAAAGAAGAAATACTTATACATGAGGAAACGGAGTTTCCTCATGTATAAGTATTTAGTTGTTGGGGGATTCGTAATCCCCCAACTTCACTTTACTTTATTAATAGTCTAATTATAAAACTAGTTTATTCAGCTTTATTATGTGCTCTAAACAGTCTTAAAAACTTTGTCAAATGGAGTATAGGTGAGAAAAAGGAAAGAAAGTTTACATAATATTAGATAATTAGATGTAATTTAATTTAATATTAAGTTTTATGGTTTTAAAATGTGAGGTTTTGTTGTATAATAATATTACAAAGTTCCTGAGATGTATGTAAGCCTTTGATAATTCAACCGACAATTATAATACGGGAGTTCGGGTTCATTAGTGTATGTCAGGCCTATAAGAGGAAAACAAAAGCTAATGACAGAGCACCCACCTGCGTGAGTAGCGGGCGTGAATTATAGGGGCTACGGCATAATGGGAATATCCCTTAAGCAATTGCTTAAGGGTGTTTTTATGTATAAATATTAATAAACTGTTAACACTATCTTAATATTTATAGTTGTTAACTATAGTATAGTATTAATAGAATTATATTTTAAAACTAATTAAATGATTGCTGAATTTAGTTTTACAGTTCCCAGCAGCTAGTCTTAGCTGCTTTTTTTTTATCCTTATCTATTCTCTATTCTTTATTATTTATTCTTTAAATTAAATATTTTCCTAAATAAATAGGGGGGAAGTCCTTTGATTAAAAATAAAATAGCAAAATAACTAATACCTCCTAATGAAAAAGAAAATAACAGGGGAAGTAATTTACCGGTGTAGACATTACTAAAATATTTATAGGTAATACCAGTAAGTACTATTGACACTAATGATGAAAATAGTGGTTTTAAAATTGAATTTATAATATTCAATTTTATAGGCAAAATTTTCTTCAATGTTATAAAGTGTAACAAACTAATCAAAATACTTGATATTATAAATCCTATAAAAAATCCATTTATACCAAATCTAGGATTACCCACTAAAAAGTATATAGCTAATACTTGAAAAGACATTCCTATTATATAATTAATAGTAGTTATAACCTGCTTTCCTAAACCATGTAATATTCCAGATAAAGTATGTTGAAGGGATAAAAATAGAGTTGCATATCCCATGATTTCTACGTATTTTCCAACCAAGGTGTCATTATAGAAAAACATTGCTATAGGGTTACCAAGAAATATATAGATAAAAGACAAAGGTATGGATATTATAAGGGTTATTCTTATAGATAAAGTTATATTATTTTTAATTAGTCGATAATTTTTTAGCTCCATTTCCTCAGATAAATTGGGAATGATATTAATAACTAAAGCTGAAGTAACAATAAAGGGCAGAAAAATAAGGGGCATAGTCATGCCAGTAACCCTTCCAAAAATAGCTATAGCATCGCTATTTGAGTACCCTGCCACCATAAGTCTTTGGGGAATTAAAATTGCATTAATCATATGAAGGGTAACATTCACAATTCTAGATATAGTTATCGGAACAGCTATATAGCAAATACTAGATAATGCCTTTATGGAGCTAATCTTATGGGAAGTGGTATTTTGTTTTTTATTTCTTTTATTTAAACGGTAATTAACCAATAACCATAGAAAACCAAATAGCTCACCTACACTTATGCCACATACTGCTATAAAAGCACCAAGCTTGGGAGAAACAGGGTATAGATAATATATAATACCTAATACAAACCCTATCCTCACTATTTGTTCAAGAATTTGAGCAATACCAGCAGGTGTTATATTTTTCAGACCATAAAAGTAACCTCTAACAGTGGAGGATAGAGATATTATTAAAATTGCTGGAGCCAAAGTAAGAATCGAAGGATATATATCTTTATTATTTAGGATTTCCCAACTTATAAATTTTCCAAAGATAATAATTACTATATCTAATAATATAGCTAATAATAATACTATTAATAAAGACATTCTAAAAACTTTTTTTACACCCTGTTGATTGCCTATAGAATTTTGTTTAGCAACAAGTTTTGATACTGCTATGGGGATTCCAGCAGTTGTGATTGTAATAAAGATCATTAGTACAGGAAAAACCATTTGAAATAATCCAATACCCTCTGGACCAATAAGCTTTGATAGTATTATCTTATAACTAAACCCTAAAATTCTAACAATGAAATTTACTATTGCAAGTATTAATGCTCCATATAGAAAACCTTCTTTTCTCAAAATATCACCTCAAGATATAATATTAGTATTTATATAAATATAAATTTTGATATATATTATAGATATTCCGTTATATAGGTAATAATACTTAAAAACATATAAATATTATCCTAAGTATATTTTTTTGTTGAAATATGATAAAATTTATCTGTATATGGATAGGAGGTTTTAAATATGAAATATAGAGTACCAATTATAACAATATTAATTATACTGTTGATACATTCTGTTATAGGAAGTATTTCTTTTGAGGATTTTATTAATTTACAAGCATTTGAACTAATAATAGCAGGTATATTTTTATCAATTATAATAAGTTATCCATTTGACACATTAATGTTTTCTGTCAAATTAGTAAAGGAAAGCTTTAAAAATAATATAGCCTATGAGGATAGTATAATGAAAATATATAACTATGCTGTTAGAATGAAGAGGAAAGGTATAATTGGATGCCAAGGGGATATAGAAAAAGAGTTAGATCAATTTATAAAAAACGGAATGACATTAATTTGCGATTATGAAAAAGCAGAAGATATAGAAATAGTATTAAATAAAGAAATTCAAGCTAAAGAGGTAAACCTATATAGACCTTATAATGTTGTGAAAATGATAGCTCAAGTGGCCCCTGCTTTTGGCCTTATAGGTACTTTAATAGGTATGGTAGGGTTATTATCCCATATAAACAATCCAGACTTTATAGCTTCAAATATGTCCACAGCATTGGTTAGTACTTTATATGGTGCTTTGATATCTAACTTTGTGGCAGTGCCCCTTATGGGTAGATTAAAGGACTTTATAGATAGAAAAATGTTACTTTATAAAATAGTAACAGAGGGTATTATTTTAATTGCTAAAAATGATTCCACACGAAATGTATTTGATAAAATGAATTCAATGTTAATGGAAGATGAAAAGTTAGAATATCCAATAAAAACCAATGTAAAAAAGGAGAGTAATGTTTATGAGCTTACTTAACAAAAGGGATGATGATGAGTTAAATTTATCCGGTAGTTGGATATTAACCTATAGTGATATGGTTACTATAGTATTATGCTTCTTCATTATTTTCTTTGTAACATCTTCCCGTGAGAATAGTTTGCTGTCAGATATTAAAAACAAATTGGGAAACAAGGTAAGTACTTTGGAAGAAGAAAGTGAAAAGTTGAGGGATTATAACTTGGACCTTATCAAAGCTAATAAGGACTTAGAAAATAAAGCCAATTCTCTGGCTGAAGAGTTATTCAAGTTAAAAGATATAAAAAAGGACATAAACACATCTAATGAGGAATTTATTAAATATTTAAGGGAAAATAATTTATTAGACGATGTATATTTACAACAAAATGATGACGGGTTACTAATCAGATTTAAGGATAATATTTTGTTTCCAAGTGGAAGTGCTAATATTAATAGTAATGGGTATGATATACTAGAAAAAGTGGCAGATAAATTAAAGAAGATAGATAATAGGGTAAGGGTGGTAGGATTTACTGACAACATACCGGCAGGAACTAAGTATAATTCCAACTGGGAATTATCCGCTGCAAGGGCTATAAAGGTTGTAAAATATTTCATCGAAGAAAAGGGAATTGACCAAGAAAGATTATCCTTTACTGGATGGGGAGAGCATAAACCTATAGCATCAAATGACACTGCAGAAGGACGAAGGAAAAATAGAAGAATAGAAATTACTATATTAAATGAGACCTCTTAAGGGGTCTCGATTTATTTGTATATGAATTAAAATCTTTATTACGATATATATAATTTTTTAGGAACGAAGCGACTAAAAGTACCTTTAATTGTCAACTGTCAATTGTCCATTGTCAATTATATTTTAGTAAGTATAGAGTATAAGGGAATAATAATAATCAGAATAAAAAGATAGATAGAGGGTAGGTTATTTATAGAAATATTTTAAGGAGGGTTTTCTGTTGGCTAAAAAATCTTTAAGGATAAAACAGGGTAGAAAAGCTAAATATAGTACAAGGGAATACAATAGATGTAGAATATGTGGTAGACCCCATGGTTATTTACGGAAATTTGGTATATGTAGGATTTGCTTTAGGGAACTTGCCTATAAGGGAGAGATCCCTGGGGTTAAAAAGGCAAGTTGGTAATACTATTAGTTTATAAGAGTCTTTTTATAATTTTTTAATAGAAAGGAAGAGAGGCTTATGGAATTATTGTGTCCAGTTTGTAATGGATTAGAAGAGCCACAAATAGTATGTAAGGTATGTAATAGTGCCATGGAAGATAAGGGGCCTTTAGTTGATTATTTAGATGACTATAGCCCCTATCTTTCAAATGATATAACCCAACAGGTGGATGGAGTAGCCCATGATAAATGTGTTCATATATATAAGTGCCAAAACTGTGGGAAGGATAAAAGGGTTATAATAAATAGAGTAAAAGTTTAAAATAAGTTATGAATTAATTCATAACTTATTTTATTTTTATAAATTTAGGTTTCATATCTTTAAATATTGTTAAGTATTTAAAGTTTAGTTCCTTTAATAGGTCCACTGCATCATCATAATTTGCTACAATATCTTGTGGGGTATGGGCATCTGAACCTATGGTTATAATTTCTCCTCCTAATTCTTTATAGAAGTTAACAATTTCTTTAGTTGGATGGAAATTGTTTATACCATATCTGATTCCTGAAGTGTTTATTTCAATACCTTTACCCATAGATATTAATTTTTTAAATATAATTTCTAAAATATCTTTGTAATCTTTTAGATTTAATTTATCGCCAAAATACTTCTGGTATCTATCAACTAAATCAATATGTCCAACTACACTAAAATCTTCAATGTTTTTTATATTTTCAAGAAGATCTTCGTAATATCCATAATAAATTTCTTTGATTTTTTTATTTTTATAAAAACTGCCATCATGAAGGTCTAAGCCTTTAACTATATGGGTAGACATAATTACAAAGTCAAAATTATTATTATTAATTAAACCAGCGACTTTTTCACTTAAATGGGGTTGCATGCCTATTTCAATTCCAGCTAATACTTCTAAACTATGTTTATATTTTAATTTCAATTTTGAAAGTTCTTTGAAATAATCTGCTAGATCATAAGTAAAATCAATATTATCACTGGTACAATCATAATCAATATGATCAGTAAAAACAATTGTATTGACATTTTTATCTATAGCACCACAAATCATTTCCTCCATAGTATATTGACAGTCTCCTGAGAAACTACTATGCATATGATAATCGTACATTCCGTCATCACCTCTAAGTTCTATTTATTATTTTTTATATATTTATATTATCATATATTATAAAAGAAAAAATATTAAATTAGTTTCAATAGTGCAGAGAGCAGAGGGCAGGGTGCAAGATATCAAGAGCACCAAATCTCTGTACCCTGTTCTCTGCTCTCTGCACAAAAAAGATGGCCATGCTCTTGGCCATCTTTTTTAACTATTTGATTCAAAGTCTTCTTTATACTGTAATCGATATAGATCGTGATAAATGCCTTCCTTATCTAATAATTCTTGATGGGTTCCCATCTCTTTAATAACTCCTTTATGAAGTACTATAATCTTATCAGAATGTTGTATTGTAGATAATCTATGGGCCACTGCTATAGAGGTTCTATCTTTAATAAGCTTTAATAAAGCATCTTGTATTAAAACCTCAGTTTCAGTGTCTATATTAGAAGTAGCCTCATCAAGCACAAGAATATCTGGGTCAAAGGCAAGGGCTCTAGCAAAGGCTAATAGTTGCTTTTGACCGGAAGAAAGGGTAGCACCCCTCTCCATAACAGGTTCGTTATATTGCTCTGGTAATTTACTTATAAACTTATGGGCATTGACATATTTAGCTACTTCTTCTACTTTTTCATTATTTATATCCTTCTGGTTCAGTCTTATATTATCACTTATATCCCCTGTAAATAAGAATACATCCTGAAGAACTATACCAATTCTCTGTCTTAATTCTTGTTTCTTTAAATCTTTAATATTGACACCGTCTATTAAAATTTCTCCCTTCTGAATATCATAAAATCTATTAATTAAGTTAATTATAGACGATTTACCAGCTCCAGTGGCGCCAACAAAAGCAATCGATTCACCGGGGTTTATTGTAAAGCTAACATCTCTTAAAACCCAATCTTCATCTTCGTAGGCAAACCAAACATTCTTAAATTCAATTTTACCCTTTATTTTTTTTACTGATTTAGGATTAGTGTTGTCCTTTATATCTTCTTCTCTATCTAGAATCTGGAATATTCTCTCAGATGAAGCCATTGCAGCCTGTAGTATATTATATTTTTGAGTTAGTTCCATAATAGGTCTAAAGAAATCTTGGAGATAGTTTATGAATGCATATAGCACACCAAACTCTATAACTCCCGATATTACATTATTTCCCCCGTACCATATGATTAAGGCAATACCTAATGATCTTATTATTTCAATGGCAGGTCTATATAGTGCAAATACCTTGACCTCTTGTTTAGTTGCATCAAAATAACTGCTATTAATCTCATCAAATTCGTTAAACTTTTTGTTTTCTTTTTTAAATATATGAACAGTTTCCATACCGGTTATGTTTTCATTTAAAGTAGAGTTTATTCTGGCCAATCTTACCCTAACAAGACGATATATTTTCCTTATAAAGCGCCTAAAAATTATTGATGCTATAAGTATGAAGGGTATTACAGTAAAACTGATTAATGCAAGTTTGATATTTAAGCTAATCATTATTGCCATAATACCAACTAATCTTAATATGTCTCTAAAAAGATTTACCATAACATTTGCATACATTTCATTTAATCTTTCTGTATCATTTACAACTCTAGTTACCAGTCTTCCCACAGGGTTATTATCAAAAAATGATAGGGACATTTTTTGAAGGTGGGAGAAAATTTCCTGTCGTATATTAAAAATGATTTTTTTACTTATATAATTTAGAAGGTATCTATAGCAATAGTTGGTTATAAAACCTAAAATAACTACTCCTATAAGAATTATACCTATTTTTTTCAAGCCATTTATATCCTGTTCTCTAAAAGCTTTGTAGTTCTCGTCATTAAGGAGTTGAGCATCATAGGACTTATTATTAGATTTTACTACATAACCATCGTCTTTCTTTTCTAAAGCAAGTTTTGATTTTAAAACTTCTTTACTATCAATATTTAATATACCATCTATTAAGTAATAGTCACCATTAAGTTTAACTATCATTTTTTTATCTATATTTTTATATTGTTCCTTTTCATAACTAGATAATTCTTTTTCTCTTATATATACCTTATCATTGATTTCTATCCTTTTTTTATTAGGAGCATTACCCCTATCAAAAACATACATAGGAATGTCATAAGCTCCAATATTATCATCTATTGCAACCTTAATTATATAAGGTCTTATTAACTCAGTACCTGTTGCTATTACTACTAACAAAAAGGCTATAACAATGTATATCCAATATGGCTTTGCATAGGATAAAAGTCTTTTCATTAATCTGGAGTCATAGGCCTTTCCGAGGGTTTCTTCTTCATGAATATTAGCCATTAAAATCCCTCCCTTATTCGTTTTGAATTTTTTCTTCAAGAAGTTGTTTTTCATATATGTCTTTATATAGACCATCTATATTAAGTAAATCTTCATGTTTACCCTGTTCTATTATTTTACCTTCGTCTATTACAATTATCTGATCAGAATTTTTAACTGTTGAGATTCTATGGGCAATTAATATATTGGTTTTATCCTTTAATACATTTTTTAAATTACTTAATATTCTTTCTTCTGTTTGGGTGTCCACTGCAGATAAACTATCATCTAATACTAGTATACTAGGATCCTTAATGATAGCCCTTGCCATGGCAGTTCTTTGTCGTTGTCCCCCTGACAAGGTTACTCCCCTTTCTCCTAATTCAGTGTCAAATTTATCGGGGAAATCCATTATATTATCATAGACTTCAGTGGTTTTAGCTGCACTATATATTCTTTCATCACTTATAGGACCTTCAAAGGCAAAAGCAATATTTTCTTTTATTGTATTTGAAAATAAGAAATTATCTTGAGATACATACCCGATACTTTCTCTTAAAGTTTTTAATGGTAGTTTGTTTATATTAACTCCATCTACAAGTATTTCCCCTTCATCAACATCATAAAGTCTTAATAATAAATTTACGACTGTGGTTTTTCCACTTCCTGTTCTACCTACTATACCTAGGGTAGACCCTTTAGGGATTTTAATATTTGCATTTTTTAGTGCATATTCATTGCTATTTGGATATTTGAATGATACGTTTTTAAATTCTATTTCTCCATTAATAGTTTTTTTATGTATTATATCCTTATGATCGTATATTTCTGGCTCTTCAGCTAATATATCATTGATACGATCCATAGAAGCTGCTCCTCTTTGTAATATGTTAACCACAAAGCCTATAGCCATCATAGGCCATACTAAAAGCATTAGGTAACTATTAAATGCTACTAGTTCGCCTAATGATATTTCATTAGAAATAACCAACATACCACCATACCAAATAACTATTAAGAAACTAATTCCTGATATTAATTGTACAAATGGATCAAATAAGACATCAATTCGAGCCATTTTCATATTCATATTAAAGTTATGACGATTTGTTTCAGTAAACCTTGCTATTTCCTTTTCTTCTTGAACGAAAGATTTAACAACCCTTACCCCTGCAAAGTTCTCCTGTGCCTTATCGGAAAGATCAGAAAATGACTCTTGAACCTTCCTAAAGCGCTTATGTATTATTTTACCAAACTTCATAACTGTTACGGCTAAAAATGGAAGGGGTATAAGAGCTAATAGTGCCAATCTTAAATTAGCAGTTATTATCATCATATACAATGCTGCTATTGTCATAAATATTGCATCGGTAGCCATAACTATACCGGGACCTAAGGCCATTCTAATAGCATTTATGTCATTTGTTGCATGGGCCATTAGATCTCCAGTTTTATGCTGGTTAAAATAGTTTGTAGATAATGACTGTAAGTGCTTAAATAACCTATTCCTTAGATAATATTCCAGTTTTCTAGATGTTCCCTGTATGTATATTCTCCAGAAGAATCTACCTAGAGCTATAACTAGACCGGTTAAGATTATATAACCAGCATATTTAATTATTCCACTAGATGTAAGGGAATCTTTTTCCAACAAATCAGTAACAGTTCTTAAGATTTGAGGAACCACTAGTTGAACTATGTCCACTATGATAAGCCAAAGGACTCCTAGAATATACTTCCATTTATGTTCTAGGAAAAATTTTCTTAATGTTCTAAAACTTTTCATGTCATACCTCCTTCTTCAGTTCTATAAAAAATCATATCACAAAATATTTCGATACACAAAATATTTTTTAAAAATTTGAAAAAAAGAGAAAATTGAATGTTAAATTTTCAGATGCATCTTTATACTACATTATATACTATATATTAAATTTTTAAAATTTAATATTGATACATATAAAATAGCTATTTTTGAAAAAATAATAGTGAAAACTTATGGAGGTGTTATTATATATGGAAATGAAAGAAAAGGATATGCTTAAAAAGAAATTATTAGATACTCAAGAAATGGTTAGAGATTATGAAATGTTTTCTAAGAAAACAAGGGATACAGAATTAGCTGAAACATTTAAAATGTTTGCCGAAGAAACAGGAATGCAAGCAAGACGTTTACAAGGATTTTTAGACAAAAAAGAGGGAAGAAAATAAGAGACCTTAAGGCAATGTCATTAAGTTAAGAAGAAATAAAGAGTTTTGTGTGTTCTTACACACAGAGCTCTTTTTTTATGTAATATTTTCATAAAACCTTTGATAAATTAGCAAAAATGCGGTGAATAACCTTGAGCATAATATTCTTAAGGAGGTTATACCTATGAAAAATCATTTTATAGCAGCTACAAGAAAGTCTTTATTTGATATTATTAAAACACTCGAT